>CAZTEH010000017.1:0-49858 GCA_964612345.1 uncultured Oscillospiraceae bacterium
TTGCCGATAAGGGATTGGAAAAAGCTGTTCTTGAAAGCCAGCCTCTCATGAAGGGCTTGAACGTATACGTAGGAAAACTCACTTATAAGGGAGTTGCAGACAGCTTAGGATTAGAATACACAGATCCATACACATTGATACAATAACCATCCTCAATCATAAACTGAAACAGGCCTGAAAAGAGGTTTCTGCAGAATCCTTTTTTCAGGCCTGTTCTCATTTAAAAAAACCATGACAAAGTCAATAAAAAGTGGTATCGTATTGTAGGTTAACCAGAAATGAATAGGAGCAAAATATTAAAATGACCATATTTGAACGAAATGCGAAGAAAGTCGTAGTTGCAGCTGTGATTTCCGCCTCTTTTTCGGCAATCTTTATCAGATTGATCGATGCCCCGGCGGTAGCTATCGGATTTTACAGATTGACATTCGCAGTGCCGTTTTTTGCAATTGCGGTGTTTGGATGGCACCGGAAGGAACTGGTGAGTATATCTCTTAAAGATTTCGGGGGTGCTATACTGGCGGGTCTGTTTCTGGCGGGACACTTTTTCACCTGGTTTACCGCATTGGTGCATACTTCGGTTGCAAGCGCCACAGTTATTTGCCTTACACACCCAATTGTTATACTGATCATTACAGCTCTGATCCTGAAGGAAAAGACAAATTTCAAAGCTGTTTTAGGAGTACTCGTTGCTTTTACCGGTGCCGCCATCATCTCTGGTGGTGATTATAGCTTATCCAGGGAAGCGATTTTCGGAGACTTCATGGCCTTTCTGGGTGCGGTTTTTATGGCGTTGTACTTCTTGGCGGGCCGTAAATTCAGGAAAAATGTAAATACAACAGTATATGTTTTTTTAGTATTTGGAAGCTGCTGGACGGCTTTCGCCATAGGTATGATAGGAACAGGGACATCGTTTACCGCGTATTCAGCTATGGATTTTATTTGGATTTTAGCAATGACATTGGTATGCCAGATTGGTGCCCATGCTTTATTTAATTGGTGTCTTGGATATGTTTCCCCCCTTTATGTTGCGACGTGGGAAAATGCAGAAGCACTTATAGCATCAACCCTTGCCGTTATTATTTTTTCGGAAATACCAACCGCCTGGCAGTTGATCGGTGGAGCGATAGCAATTTGCGGCCTGCTATACTATAACTATCATGACCGCGATAACCAGAAGCAGGAGATTCAGGATCGGTCTGGAATGCAATAGTATTGAATGAAGTCCGGTAATATGTTAAAATTTAGCCTGCAGACTAGAAACCGAATGAACCGATCCTAGAGATCGGATGGGGAGCGCCATATGTCATATAAAATAAAACTAGATATCTTTGAAGGGCCCTTTGATTTGCTTGTTTATCTCATTGAGAATGCAAGGATGAGTGTCTATGATATTCATGTTTCGGAAATTACAAATCAATATATCAAGTACATAGAGGATATGAAGGCGCTGGATATCAATTTAGCGACGGAGTTTATGGTATTGGCTGCGGCGCTCATTGAAATCAAGTCGAAAATGCTGCTTCCAAGGATGAAGGCGGATGGAGAAGGACTTCTTGAGGAAGATCCGAGAATCGAGCTGGTCCAAAGGATATTGGAATATAAGAGATTCAAAGCGGCTGCGGAGCTTCTGGAGCTGCAGGAGGAGCAAAATCAGCGAATATTCGAGAAACCGAAAGAAGACCTGACACCGTTTACAAAGGAAGCCGATGAATATTTGAATCTGGATTTGGGCCAATTTGTCAAAGCGTTTCATCTGTTCCTCCAAAAGAAAAAGAAGCTGGAGGAAATCAAAAAGACTTACGCCAAGGTGGAACGGCAAAAAATATCCATGGAGTCAAGGATTGATTTTATAAAGAACCTGTTCCGATTCAAGGAGAAAAAGAAATTAAACTTTAAAGAGCTTCTGACACCGGAGAGCAATCGTTATGAAATAGTCCTCACCTTTGTTTCCATGCTGGAAATGATCAGGCAGAGGGCTGTTATTGTCAGGCAGAATGTGAATTTTGGAGAGATATATCTAAGCCTCAATGAGAAGGATAAAAACAATGAGAAGGAAACCCCGGAGGAAGGAGAAATCATATCATGACCAGCAAGAAGACGATAAAATCTGCGTTTGAATCAATGCTCTTCGTATGGGGCGAACCTCTGGATGTAAAGATTGCCGCTGAAATTTTTAACATGAACTGGAAAGATGCCTACGATTACTTTAAGGAACTCCAGGCCGAATATGATCAGGAGGGCAGAGGGATCCTGATCCGGGAAACGGATAAATGTTTTCAGTTCTGTACCAATATAGAAAACAGCGAATACATAGAACGGCTCTGCACCCCAGTGAAAGAAAAAAGACTATCACAATCCGCCTTGGAGGTGCTGGCGATCGTCGCATACAAGCAGCCCGTTACGAAAGGTGAAATCGAATCCATCCGTGGAATCAAGTGTGACCGGGTAATCGAAGGGCTCGTGAAAAAAGAGCTCATCGCGGAAGTCGGAAGGTCTTCGGGAATCGGAAGACCGATCCTATATGGTACGACATCTGTGTTTTTAAAGAATTTTGGATTTAAAGACTTAAAGGATCTGCCGGACATCGACGATATCGGAAGTATCGTTCGCGAGGAAGACGAGCCGGATGGACTGGACCTTCAGCAGATATCCATTGATTTTATTAAAGTTTAAATTTTACCAAGAATATCTCCTTCGGCTAAGACGAAAAATAGCGTAGAAGGAGATTTTTTTATGAGAAAAATAATTATTATCATTTTGATCATCATGCTGGCGAGCTTCACGGCTCCCTCATATAGCACGGAAACCTGGACCCCTCAGTCTCCGCCGGAAATTTCTGCGCAAAATGCGATTATGATCGAGGCAAATTCCGGGGAAGTGCTTTATGAGAAAAATGCGGAGGAAAAGGCTTATCCGGCAAGTATAACAAAAATTATGACAGCCCTTCTGGCCATTGAATACGGAACGCTGGATAAGAAAGTGAAAGTCTCTGAAAATGCGTCGGGAGTAGAAGGTTCCTCCATCTATCTTGAGACCGGCGAGAAGATCCCCCTTCGGGATTTGATCTACGGCTTGATGCTTCGCTCCGGGAATGACGCTGCAATTGCTATTTCCGAGGAAATCGGAGGAGGCACAAATAATTTTGTAATTATGATGAATAAAAAAGCCCGGGAGCTGGGGGCTTTCAATACGCATTTTGCCAATCCAAACGGACTTCATAACCCGGATCATTATACCACGGCAAAGGATATGGCGCTCATCGCCATGGCTGCAATGAAAAATGCCGATTTTAAAAAGGTAGTGGCAGCGAAATCATGGGTCACCGACAGAGGAGAGGGAAAGTATAATTATTTTTATAACAAGAATAAGGTTGTTTACCAATATAATGGCGGTACAGGGATCAAAATCGGCTACACAAAGGCCGCCGGCAGAACTCTGGTCGCTTCCTCCGAAAGGAACGGTATGGAGCTCATTTGTGTCGTGATGAATGCTCCGGATTGGTTTCAGGATACCTACAAACTTATGGATTATGCTTATAGCCAATATGAGACTGCAAAGATCACGGCGGGACAGCGGCCGATTAAGGCGGTTAAAATCAGGGGAGGCAATAAAAGCTTTGTTCAGATCGGTTCCGGGGAAGATATTCTGTGTCCTGTGAAAAAGGGTACGGATAGCAAAATCTCTATCGTGTATGTACTTCCGGACCATCCAAAGGCCCCGGTAAGCAGGTGGCAGGAAGCCGGATATATAAAAATATATGTAAATGGAAAATATCTCTTTTCCAAACCGCTGTATTATTTGGAGGATATCGAGAACTGGTAAAATTCATTGTAGCAAATTCAAGAAGATGAAAATATCATGATACAGTAGTTTTGTAGAAGAGGGGGCCATAAAATGAACTGTATCGATGCGGGATCGGAAAATTGTCCTTGTTATTTGGCAGTAACGGGCGATTGCCTGATCTGCAGCCGACTTCAGGGTAAGGATTACTGCAACTGCAATTGGCGGGGCGTGTGTATCTATAATGAATTTATTCAGGGGAATCGAAAGGTGAATAATCCAAGAAGGGATTTTGAAGCACAGATTGTCCAAAAGAAATTTTATAAGGAGGACCTGGTCGTATATACCCTTGATGTGGGAAAAGGTTTTGCGATGAAAGCAGAGCGGCCGGGTTCTTATTTATTCGTAAAAGCAAGCGGCGCCAGCAATTTTTATGATATTCCGATATCAGTGATGAAAGCAGACGTGGAAAAGGGCCAGATCCATCTGGCGATCAAGATCATCTCAACGAAAACGAAGACATTACTCATGGAGAAAGAAAAATTGGTTCTCAGAGGACCTTACCGAAATGGTGTTCATGGGATTATACCCATCATAAAAAAGAAAGGAAAAAATCAGAAAACGCTCATCATCGCCAAGGGCATCGGTATCGCGCCCGGCATTCTGGCGTCTCAGGCATTCTGTTATAAAAGCAGTGTCGATATGGTAATCGATACGGAGAAAATCAGCAAAGAGCTCATTGATGACTATCTGGAAACAGGACCAATCCAATACTTATCTTTAACGGAGAAGGACACGGTAAACAAGCTGGAGAGTCTGATGAAAAATATGCAATACGACAATGTGATTCTCCTTGCTTCCGATTACTATATTGAAAATTTCGGCAGGATGATAAAGAAAATCCTCCCGGCGGCAGACCTTGCAGTAAGCAATAACTTCCGTATCTGCTGCGGAGAGGGATTGTGCGGTTCGTGTTCCATTGACACTTCTGCCGGTGATACGATAAAAATGTGCAAGTGCCAGTTAAAGGGAGAGGAATTGCTTGATTATGCCAATTCATCGGTGTAAACGACGATCTTATTCTTGCCGGTTCGTTTGGAATGATATAGCGCTTTATCTGCACGGATCAGGATTTGTTCGGAAGACATAGTTGCTTCCCACATAGCAATGCCGATACTGATGGAGACTGGAACGACAACGTCATTCTTTGCTCGAAGCTGAAGGTTCGTGACCTCTTTCTGAAGCCATTGGCATACCAGCGCAGCGTATTCCAGATTTGCTTCCGGCAGGATGATCACAAATTCATCTCCGCCGTATCTGGCGCAGCAGTCCACGGACCGGGTGCAGATCTTAATGATATCCGAAACGGATTTCAGTACGGTATCGCCAAAATGATGACCATGCTCGTCATTAATCCGTTTAAAATCATCAAAATCTATCATAATGAGGGGAAATGATTTCCCGCTGTTGATAGATTTTTTAATTTGCTGAACCAGGAAACGCTCCTGAAATCCTTTGCTGTGTAGACCGGTAAGATAATCGGTTTCTGTAAAGATTGCAGTCATGGAGAGAAGCCGGTATATGATCAGCGATGTAATAATGATGAAAAGAAATGCATTGATCATAATCACATTCTTTACATTTGCCAGCGAAGTATGGATCGAAGCTACGGAAACATCGACACCGATATGTGCAATGGCCTCTCCGGTATCGGGATCGATAATCGGTGTCATGCCCGTCAGCAGATCACCCCAGTCGGTGTCATTGACAATTGGCGTGTAGCCTGAGGTTTTGCTCCGATAGATGGTTTGCTCTATTTCATCCAGATTATCCTTAGAGCCTAACGGGGAAAACAGCTCGCTGACGGGAGCTTCTCCGTCGAACAGATAGATCATTTCATCCTCGGAGATGCGTTTGCCGCAGTACAGGAATTTCATTCCGGTCTTTTCCCTGATATCCCGGAAGATTTGCTGCATGTGGGCGTGGTAAATCACGTCATAGTTCTCGACCTTATATTCCTCAACGTTCAATAATTTCTGAAAGGAAGAATAGTCCTGCTCGACAAGCTTGGCGACTGCGATTGAGACACTCATCGCCTTTTTTCCTTTTTCCTCGATCAATAATGATTCGATATTATTGTATAAAGATAAGGCTGAAACAATTGATAAAACAAAAATGATGGCCACAGCAACAAACAGGCAAACCAGCCTTGATCCGGTTAGCTTTTTCATCCGCATTTATACTCCTTGGATTGATTGAATTGATTTGGTTGAATCATATCATATTCAATAGACAAAAACCATAAAATTCGACGAAAATTGAGAAAAAAACAGGCTGTTTTTAGAAGAATAAACTTTCACATCGATTAATAAGATGAATGTAAACAGGAGGGTTTAAAATGGAGAATTTATGGAAACGGGAAATCGTAATGCCAAACGAAGAAAACAGACCGAGGGAATTCACTCCTGAGGAGCTGTCACAATTTGACGGAAAAGAAGGTCGCCCTGCCTATGTTGCTGTAAAAAATGTTGTGTATGATGTAACAAAATTTTCTACTTGGGCGGGGGGGACTCATTTTGATATGAGAGCCGGAACAGATGTGACAAGTTATTTTGATACTTGTCATAACCATACGATTTTGGAAAAACTCGAAATAGTCGGAATGATGGTGCAAGCAGCGGATCCGGCGAATCCAGGTAATCCCGCTGAACAAGCGGATCCGCCATCGAAAATGAATCTGGTCTGGCTTGAGCTCAACGGCTGCTCCGGCAATATAATATCGCTCCTGAACGGTTCCGAGCCGAGCTTCCAATATATGATCACGGAAATGGTAAACCTGGTCTTTGACCAAGCCCTTATTGCGTGCGAGGGAGAGCGTGCGATGGACGTTCTTTTCGGTATGCTTGACCAGGAATTCATCCTCGCGGTGGAAGGAGCGGTAGCCACAAAGAACAATGGGAATTACCAAATCATCGGAAAATGGAGGGGCACGGAAATTACAGGCCTGGATGCCCTTCGAATGCTGGGAGAAAAGGCACTGCATGTGATTGCAGTCGGAGCCTGCGCGTCTCATGGCGGGGTATCTGCCGGAAGCCCGAATCCTTCCCAATGCGTTTCGGTAGAGTCCGTCTTGAACAGGAAAGTAATCAATTTGCCGGGCTGTCCCTGCCATCCGGATTGGTTTTTAAGCACGCTGGAATATCTGCTTAATTACGGTGAACCGCCTCTGGATGAAATGGGAAGGCCTGTATTTTTGTACGGAATTACGATTCATCAACGGTGTGAAAGAAGATCCTATTTCGACCAGGGTATCTTTGCGGCAAACCTGGGGGAACCGACATGTATGTTCAATATCGGATGCAAAGGGCCGAGAACTCCGATCGACTGCCCCATCCGAAAATGGAATGACAGAGTCAGCTGGCCGGTACAGGCAAACACGCCCTGCATCGGCTGTGCGCAGTTTGGATTTCCGGACAGGATGGAACCCTTTATTACGTTTAACCGTGCTGAATCCGGGCAGAGGGTGCCGCCCAACGCCGTTGAATCCGGACAGGGAGGAATGACAAATGAGTGAGCGTATTGTAGTAAACCCGATTACACGCATCAGCGGATTTATGGAAATAGAAGTAATGGTGGAAAATCATAAAGTCGTGGATGCAAAAGTCAAAGGTCTGATGTTTCGTGGATTTGAACAGATGCTGAAGGGAAGAAATCCATTGGATGCAGTTTATTATACGGAAAGGATCTGCGGTATCTGTTCCACCGCCCATAGCATTGCCTCCTCCCGTGCGTTGGAGCAGGCTTTGGGCATTATTCCGACGGAGCAGGGAAGCTATCTCCGCGATTTCATGCATGGCTGTGAATTCATACAGAATCATTTGAGGCATTTCTACCAGTTTACTGTGCCGGATTATGTCAAGATGCCGGAGCAGAGTTGCACCATGTTCGAAATCCCTTATGAGGATTTAAGAATACCAAAAGAAAAGAATGATTTGATTGCGCAGCATTACTTTGATTCTTTGAATGTCAGCCGGGAAGCTCATGAGATGATTGCCGTATTGGGCGGCAAGGCGCCGCATAACCATGGTGTATTTATAGGAGGAGCAACGACTCAGGCAACTGCGGATAATATTGTACAATTAAAAACGATATTAACTGATACCGCTCATTTTATTGAGGAGGTAACGATTCCTGATGTGGGGATCATCGCACAGTATTATCCGGAATATTATCACAATGGCAGAGGTCATGGAAATTTTTTAAGCTACGGCTGCTTTGATAATTATCCTTCTCTGGGCACTTTGTACCTGGATCCGATGATTGCTGTCGATGGAGAGATCAGAGCCCTTGATCCCGGGAGGATCACCGAGGAAATCGATTATTCCTGGTATACGGATCAACTGAATGCGTATTCGCCCATGGAAACTGTGCCGCTGGATGATCAGAGTAAAATGAATGCGTATTCGTTTATCAAATCCACAAAACTTGGAAACAGACCCTTTGAATGCGGACCTTTGGCGAGACAATGGATGACCGGTGAGTACCGGCACGGTATCTCAACCATGGATCGAACGGTGGCAAGAATTTATGAGGCGAAAAAAATAACAGAGATATTAAGGACGCTCCTTGATCATATGGACCTCGATGTATCAAATCAGAGAGAGTATGAAATTCCTGCCAATTCTGTGGGAACCGGCTTGACCGATACCACGAGAGGCGCTTTGGGGCATTGGCTGAAAATCGAAAACCAGCTGCTCTCCTTCTATCAAGTGATCACTCCTTCGGTCTGGAACCTGTCTTCCCATGGCAATGACGGAACACTGGGGACGGCGGAGCAGGCACTCATTGGAGCAGAAATTCAAGACGAGGATAATCCCGTAGAACTGGCCAGGATCGTACGCTCCTTTGATCCTTGCGTCTCCTGTGCTACCCATGTGTATTGCCCGGATAAAACGCCGAAGTTTATAACGATCGTGCCATGAAGCAAGTGGTCGTATTGGGGATCGGAAACCGGTTGATGGGTGACGACGGAATCGGGAACTGTGTAGTGGAAGAGCTGATCCGGCGGAATGCCCTTCCCGGTCTCCGGCTGATCGTTGGGGAAACGGATACGGATTATTGCCTTGATGAACTGGAAGACGCCGACAACGTGATTCTGATCGATGCCGCAAGCCAGGGAAGAGAGCCTTGCTCCGTTTCTGTTTTCTCAATTGCAGATATTATGAAGGAACTGCCCTCTTCTTTTTGCCCTCACAATTTTGACCTGATCCATGCGTTGAAGAGCCAGCCTTTTGGAAGAGAGGGTATCTTGATTGCCATCGAGGCCTGCTCCATTACCTATCGTCATGGGTTATCTCCCGGGATGGAAGAACAATTTCCACGCATCGTTGCTCATGTTTATCAGCGGATAGAAACCTATTTAAATTGGTAACAAATTATAATATTTGAAAACCTCACCCGAAAAGGTGAGGTTTTTTTGCGCGGTATCACCCGTTTTCGGGAAGGAAATGCCGAAGATAATACGATATGATGCAAATATGGATTTGAGGCACAGAAGAACTATCTGGATTCTGAAAAGGAGAGATGAGTATGAACTACGGCTATTCGAGCAAAATCAACGATCCGGCCTTTGCCAGGTACCTGAAAAACAACAATCGGTGGGCAGCTATTTTTTCCCTTTTCCTTGCAGTGTCTGCTGTTGTCGGATTTTGTATCGCCGGCGAGCTGGGTGCGGAAGGTATGGAAAATCCTCAGGCGCTGTTTACGGTCTTGGTATTGGAGGAATGTTTTTAATCATTGCACTGTTTACGATTGTCGGAAGAAAGCGGAGCAAAACCTGGGACGGTGTGGTCGTGGATAAAAAGATCAAGAAAAAACAGCGCCGGCAGGGCAGTCAGGACGATTATTATTACGTTGACTACCTGGAGTATGCGGTAACCGTTCAGGAAAACGGCGGCAAAAAGCACAGAATGGTGGCCGAGGACGATGACACAGTCTACAACTACTATCAGATCGGCGACCGGCTTCGTCATCATGCCGGACTCAACTCTTATGAAAAATATGATAAATCGCAGGACAGCATCATCTTCTGCAGCGCCTGCGGGACGCTTTGCGATATTGGTGACGACAGCTGCTTCCGGTGTAAATGCCCGCTGCTGAAATAGGAGGAAATGTGATGGTCCCGATCCAATGGCAAACCAGTGTGCCGATATTCCGCAACGCAGTTATTTTAAAGCAATTAGGGATTGCATGCGGCATTCCGTTCGGCTTGCTGGTCATCATTCTGGCGCTTACCTCCGGAAGAAGCATTTACACACTTTACGCTCTCGGATTAATCGGTGCCCTTCTGGTTCTCACATGGGTTTTTGTGATGGCGGTTTATGGGGGGAAATACGAGGTCGAATTTACTTTGGATAACGAAGGCGTGCTTTGCCGTACCGGAACAAAGCAGGCAATGAAAAATAAGATCGTTAACGCACTGACAGTTGTGCTGGGGCTTTTGTCAGGCAAACCTGCCGTTACAGGCGCCGGGATGCTGGCGGGGACAAGGCAGACAATTTTTCTGAGGTGGGACAGAATCACCAAGGTAAGCTATAAGCCCGGATGCCGTACAATTCTGCTGCGGGGGGGATGGACGGAAAGCATCGGACTTTTCTGCACAAATGTATGTGATTGAAGAACTTACGTCATATGAAAATAGTTTCTTCTTTCTCTATACCGATGATGGTTTGAAACAGGTGACACAGCAGGAGTGGAAAGATTTTTAACCGTTATAACGCTTTCGTGTGAATAAAAATCCGTTTGAAAATATGGAGAGGAGAGATATCAATGAAGAGATTCGTTCTATTATTGTTTGTTTTAATACTGGTCATCGGCTTGGCAGGCTGCGGCGGCGAAGATGCGGCCGGCGATGCATCTTCCGGTGAGGAAACAGGAACAGGAGGAGAATTAGTCCTTGGAGAAAATGCTTTCGGAGTAAGTTTCTCTGTGAAAAAGGTTTCCGACGAACCGGTGGTATTTATCGTAGAGCCTTTTGCAAATAAGTTCGGAGATGGGACAAATGAATTTGAAATGGGGGAGGGCCTCGGAATCTGGGGAAGGGATGCATTGGTAGCAGGCACAAAAAAAGGAAATGAAGCTGACCTGCAAGGCTCCTTTACCATTTATGCCGACAGTAAAGACGGCCCCTCTGTCACCATTGATGTAGATGGAACCTATCAAATTGATGAAGAAGGCTTTTGTGAAACAGATGACCACATGTTTTATTATCTCTACCAGGACGGCCAATTCACCGTGTCCGACAGGGTAACGGTAATGGGGTTTTAAGGGAAATCACAGATACAGTTTTTGAAGAAGCAGACCGGCCTCGGCACCATCGGAATCCTGACGGAAAGCATTTGCGAATTTCGACGGCGTCATACCGGTCTGTTTTTTAAATGCTTTGCAAAAGTAATTTGCGCAGGAGTAGCCGCAGGCTCCGGCTATGATTTCCAGCGGAGTGTCCTCGCAGGCTTGAAGCATGCCCTTTGCATGAAGCATGCGGATATTGACAAGATATTTTCCGGGAGAGATTCCCGTACTGGCGGTAAACAAACGAATGAGGTGATGCTTTGTAACCTCCAGCCGGTCGGCCAGATCTTCAACCCCATAAAGATAAGCATAATTTGATTCGATGATCGATGCCGCGTCCTGCACCAAAGACGGATATTTGCTGTATTCGCTTGTTAATATCAATCCATTCTGATCCATAACATGCTCCTTTTCGATATAAAATCATTATAGTTCATTTCGGAATACATATCAACATTTTACCCTTAAATATCAACATATTGCACTTGTTATGCTGAAACCGCCGTGCTAGACTTAGTTCAACAAGGAACGGGAGGTAGCATAAATGGCTAATATTTCATTGAGAAACATAAAAAAGATTTATCCCGGCAATGTCGTCGCGGTACAGGAATTCAACCTGGAAATCGAGGACAAAGAATTCGTTATCCTGGTAGGCCCGTCCGGATGCGGAAAATCAACGACACTTCGCATGATTGCGGGACTTGAGGATATTTCAGAAGGGGAATTATATATCGGCGACAAACTGGTAAATGACGTGGCGCCTAAAGATAGAGACATCGCGATGGTTTTCCAGAACTATGCCCTATACCCGCATATGACTGTTTATAAGAATATGGCATTTGGTCTGACTCTAAGGAAAATGCCAAAGGAAGAAATCAAGCAGAAGGTTGTTGAGGCTGCAAAGATCCTGGATATCGAGCACCTGTTAGAACGAAAACCGAAAGCCTTATCCGGAGGTCAGCGCCAGCGAGTCGCTTTGGGGCGTGCCATGGTTCGTGACCCTGCCGTATTTTTACTGGATGAGCCGCTTTCCAATCTGGATGCCAAGCTGCGGAACCAGATGCGTGCTGAGATCTCCAAGCTTCATAAAAAATTGGGCACCACATTTGTGTATGTAACCCATGATCAGACAGAGGCCATGACGATGGGCGACCGGATCGTGGTCATGAAGGACGGCTTTATCCAACAGATCGACACTCCGCAGAGGCTGTATAACATGCCGCGCAATCTGTTTGTAGCCGGCTTTATCGGATCTCCTCAGATGAATTTTATCAATGGTACAATCATAAAAACAGAAAACGGATATACAGCTGAGTTTGCCGGATATCGGATAACGCTGCCGGAAAGCAAGCATGAAAATCTTGCCGTCTATGAAGGAAAGGAAGTCATCTTTGGTATCAGGCCTGAGGATATTTCGGTCAGCAAAGAAGGCCAGGACGCTGTCGAAATGAGAATCGATCTGGTAGAGCTCATGGGTGCGGAAATGTATCTGCACTGTGATTTGGACGGAAACAAGCTTACCTTCCGTACGCCTGTTATAGACGGATTAAAAGCGGACAATACGCTGTCTCTGACATTCAACGGGCAAAAGATCCATATCTTCGATAAGGATACGGAGATGGTGATCAGCAATTAAATTCTGTAAATCTTCTGTTCATACATTTTAACGGTAGGCCGGGAGCGTAACTGCTCCCGGCTTGCTGTTATTCCAAATTCAGTACTACTTTTATCGCAAGACCAGGGTCTGAAGCAGTTTCAAATGCTTTTGCGGCATCATCTAATTTAAATTTATGAGTAATTATTTTGGTGACATATGAATTTTTGATTGTCAGATTGTTGATTACCTCCACGATGTCCTCTCTGGTATATCCGCGAGATCCCAAGATGACGAGTTCTTTACTCATAATCTGCGCGAAGCTGGTGGAAACCTCTTTTTTATGCATACCTACACAGGATAGTTTCGCTCCTGGCTTTGCATAGTTCAGAAAATCCTCCGGAACATTGGGTGCACCCGCGCAGTCTATGACCACATCAACGTCAATTACGGGATTTCTATATCGTCCTTTGGCTTGCCCGAATTGTTCCATTAGGAAGTTGAAGATATCTCCTGATTTAGGATTAAACCCTATACCACCCATTTTCTTAACCGTTTCCAGACGACTGTCGTCAAGGTCCACCAGTACTACTTTTTTGTTTCCTTGTGCGATCAAACCGCTTAATGCACAAAGACCGATTGTTCCGGCCCCATATATAACCACATTGTCTTCCGGTTTCGCCTGAGGAGTATTCTTGCCATGGGTTCCTACAGAAAAGGGTTCAATCAAAACGGCATCATCATAAGACAAAGAATCAGGCAATAGATAAAGGTTGTATTCAAGTTCTGCATTTTGAACCAAAACATATTGCGAAAAAGCGCTGGCCATACATGCGGCAGACGGATCAGAAGTGCGCGTCGCCGGATTGACAAAAACTCTAGCTCCTTTTTTTACACAAGTTACATGATCACCTTTTTCATAAATATAGCCAACCATCTCATGCCCAAACTCATGTCCTTCCTCTGAATCCGGGAAAATACCGCCATACACTCCTCCATATAAATATGCCGAAACATCCGTTCCGCAAATTCCTGAACGAACATTACGTACGATAACGTCATTGGGACCACAAACAGGAATTGGCCTCTCCTGTAATTCAACATTTTTAATTCCTTTGTAAATTAAAGCTTTCATATATTAAACTCCTTTTGAATTTATCCCTGAAACAGGGCAATTAACACTTGATTATTTGTTCTGCAAGCCGTTAGCCTTCTCGCACACCTCATAAACCTCGTCATATTTTTGGTCGATCAGAGGTGTTGCCTTGGCGGTCTTTTCCTTTTGAATGGTGCAATAACAGAAGTATGGGACAATCCAGCCGACGAAGCCGGGAATGGCAAGAAAGATAGACAAAGGCAACATGCTGGCGAGGTAAGCAAACACCGATCCAGCCATAAAAGCTGTGCCGACAATGCCGATGATATACGCAACGGCAGAAGCGACGATGACCTTGGAACACTCCAGTGTTTTAATTTCTGCAACACAGGCATCAAACTGGCGCTGAAGCCTGGTCAATTCTGTTTTGTTACTGATTTTGCGATCACGCTTGAACTTCATAACCACAGAGAAAATGTTGTTCGTTGTTGAAGTGGTTCCCTCCAGCGTCCAACCGAAGTTCTGATAACCGTCGGTATACAACGATTCCATGTCGCGACTGACCGTGATGTCCTTGTACTCATACCCGATAAAATTGTTTTCGTTTTTTGCGATTTCACTCATGATAAATAACTCCTTTTCTGATTTTTCATGATACTTTCCTCTCGATTTTAATTTTGTGCTCGCGCACCAGCCATGCGATGGTATCCGTGATGGTGTCGGCAAAGGGACGCGTTTGATAGCCCAGCTCGCGTTCAGCTTTTGAGCAGTCAAATACGTTATTGCGTACTAGGTTGTATATGGCAAAGCTGGTCATGCGCGCAGGTTTTTTGGTGATTTTCTCACTCATATCTGACAGCTTTCCAAGGAACTTGGCAGCGCTTGCAGGTAAAATTATCTTGACCTCTTTTGTACCCGTGAGTGTGCTGAGCAGATGGAACATCTGGCGCATGGTAACGCACTCATTGCCCAGAATATAGCCTTCGCCTTTGCGCCCTCTCTTGCAGCAGGTTACGATGGCGCTGGCCAGGTCACGCGCATCCACAGCGTTGAAACTGCCTTCCACACCGCAGGGCATTTTACCGGCGCAATAGTCGATGATGAAACTGGCTACCGGGCCAAAGGCGTAATCATCAGGGCCGCAGATACCCGTAGGAAACACGATGGACGCATCTAGGTCATGCTCTCGTACCGCATCCATCACAGCCTGAGATGCCATGGCTTTCGTTTGACCGTAAAATCCGACAACAGCGTTCGGGTCATAGTGATTCACCTCAGCGATTGGAATGCCATGCGGCAATGCTGGAATTGCACCGATCGAGCTGACGTACACCAGTTTTTTTACCTTGTGCGCGATACAGGCGGTCAGGATGTTTTTTGTGCCGCCGACGTTTACGTCGTACACCTTCTGGCTGAAGCCCGGGTTGACGGTGACGATGGCCGCACAGTGTATCACAACGATCTCGGGGTCTGCATCAACATTGAAAAAATGCGCAAGACTTTCGGTATCCGTTACGTCACCGATGCAGACGTCAACTCCTTTCGGCCAATGCTTCGCGGCGAGGTCACTTTTCACTACCAGTCCGCGAACATTTTTGCCTTCCTCCAGCAACTGAAAGGCTATGCTGCTTCCAAGGTTTCCGGCAACGCCTGTAACGAGATATATTGGATTTGTCTTATTGTTCTGATTGCTCATGATAATTCCTCCGATTTGATAAATTTTGTTTTTTATTTGATGTGCTTATACTACAGGCAGAATGTTTGCGAGTTGCTTACGAAATGTTTGAGAAATATTAAAAATAAAAAGAACAGCCGTCCTATTAGGAAAGCTGTTCTTCAGTTATAATGGCTATTTAATTGACCCTTAGCTTCACTGTGAATGTAGTTCCTTTGCCCAGCTCACTGGAGGCCGAAATTGTGCCGCCTGAAAGCTCGATGACCCTGAGCGCAAGAGGAAGACCCAAGCCGTTTCCTTCCTGCGAATGAGAGGTGTCGCCCTGATAGAATTTATCGAAGATGTGCTGTATGGTTTTTTCACTCATGCCGCAACCTGTATCAGATACCACCACGGTCACGGTTTCCCTGTCAGACGCTTGTTTCAGTGTGACGGTGCCGCCTGGCTCGGTGAATTTGAGCGCGTTGGAGAGCAGGTTGTTCCATACGATCTCCAGCATACTCTCGTCAGCGCGAATAATTGCGCGGTCCTCCAGATCGGCCACAAATTCAATGTCTTTCTTTTCCCATAAGTCTTCGAATTGCAGCGCGCAGTCACAGAGTTGCCGGCAAAGGTCGTAAGCTTCCGCGAGCGGCTTGATCTCCTGATTTTCGAGTTTATTGAGTTTCAGGATGTTGGCTACTAGCGCTGTCAGCCGTTGGGATGCTGTAATAATGGTATCGGTATACTCTTTGCGCTGTTCGGAGGAGAGATTCTCTTTTTGCAGTGCCATTGTGTAGCTTTGGATCACAGACAGCGGCGTTTTGATTTCATGGGAAACGTTGGCGATGAAATCGTTCTTTAATGTCTCGATGCTGCCAAGTTCCTCTACCATCTTGTTGAAATCCTCAAACATTACATCCACATAGTCCAGTTTGTCAGATGTGTGGGCAGGCTCCAGATATACCGAAAAATCACCCTCGGCCACCCGCTTTGCAGCATCACTGAGCTTTCTCATTGGCTTGTCAAAGGCACGAAACTTTTGGCGGGTTGTGATAATGCTAAAAACTGCGGTAACGAGTGCCCAATACCCGAGCATCCCCCAGATGTATTCCGGAGGGGCGCTGGTGAAATCCATGTACTCGGATAAAATCATAGCTTGCCCCGCAGATAATACCAGCAGTATAAAGTAGGTCAGCGCATACTCCCGCCATGAGAAATGCCTGGCTTTGACTCGGCTGTCCGTTTCGATTTGCTTCTTTTTCATTAAAATACCGCCTTATAGCCCAAACCATGCACAGTGACGATTTTGAAGTCCTCACAGCCGGAAAACTTATCCCGAAGCTTTGTGATATATACATCAACTGCACGCAGGCCAGTTTCGCTGTCAAACCCCCAGAACTCGTCCATGAGTTGCGCACGGGAAAAGGTGCGTTTCGGATAGGACAGCAGCTTATACAAAATATTGAACTCCCGAACCGTCACAGGGATTTCCTCACCGTCTACTGTCGCCGTCATAGCATCAGCGTCCATGACAAGGTTACCCACAGTCAGCTTTTTCTCGTTCATGATGTTAGCACGACGAATCAGAGCACCCACACGAAGAATCAGCTCGTCCATATTGACAGGCTTGACCATGTAATCGTCAATGCCGATCCGAAACCCTTTTTGCTTGGAAGACATATCATCACGGGCAGTCATGAACAAAATCGGTATCGTCTTATCCTGATCTCTTATCATGGATGCAAATTCAAATCCGTCCATCTGAGGCATCATAATATCCGAAATAATCATATCGATCATATTGTCGATCATTTTATCAAATGCTTCCATAGCGGTTATACATCCGATCGCATGATAGCCGTTATCGTTCAGATAGGTACATACAATTTGATTAAGCTTTATATCATCTTCAACTACGAGAATGTGAATCATGGGTTTCTCCTTTTAATTTTTAAAAATTGACACAAAATATATTTTAATTATATAATACACCGTTGTTAAAGAATTGTTAACGTTGCGGTAAAAATTCTCTGTATCATTTCGCCTTCCCGCAGAATATGCTGGTATATATTCTGAACGATGGAGGCAATTAAATGGATAGAGTTGTGATCATAGGAGGCGGCTGGTCCGGCTGTGCAGCAGCGTTAGCGGCAAGGAAGGCAGGAGCAGAAGTAACTTTGGTTGAAAAGACGGATATGCTTCTGGGGCTGGGCAATGTAGGAGGAATCATGAGAAACAACGGCAGATTTACTGCTGCCGAAGAAAATATAGCGCTTGGAGCCGATGAATTATTTGGGATTACTGATCGACTCTCCAGACATGTAAATGTCGATTTCCCAGGACACAAGCATGCCAGCCTGTATGATGTAATTAAAGTGGAGCCCCAAGTCAGACGGCTTCTTGAGGAAAGAGGCATTCAAATAAAAACAATCGCCCGGGCTGTTGATGTGGTGATGGAACCTCAAAAAACGTCCGAAGGCAATCGGCTGTTGAAAGGAATTATATTAGCTGACGATACTGTGATTGCAGGGGACGTATTCGTAGAGTGCACAGGATCGACAGGGCCTATGGGAAATTGTCTTACTTATGGAAATGGATGCTGCATGTGCATTTTGAGATGCCCCGCTTTTGGGCCAAGGGTAAGCATCACGCAGAAGGCGGGAAGGAACGACATCATGGGACAGCGAAAAGACGGAGCATTTGGTGCATTCAGCGGCTCCGGGAAGCTGGAAAAGTCATCTCTTTCCGACGAAATACAACGGGATTTGAATGAAAAAGGTGTTGCGGTCATTCCTCTGAAAGCGGAGGAGGTATCCAAAGAGAAACTGGATTTAAAGGTCTGCCAGCAATATGCTCTGGATGAATATGCAGAAAACATTGTGCTGCTGGATACCGGCTATGCAAAAATCATGACGCCCTATTTTCCTTTGGAAAAATTGAGAAAGGTTCCGGGTTTTGAAAATGCAAGATATGCCGATCCTTATGCAGGAGGAAAAGGAAATTCCATCCGTTATCTTTCCGTAGCGGAACGAGACAACCAGATGAGGGTGACCGGTATCGAAAACCTGCTGTGCGGTGGCGAAAAATCAGGGCTTTTTGTAGGTCATACAGAAGCCATATCCACGGGAACCCTCGCGGGATATAACAGTGTCAGGTACTTAAAAGGAATTCGGCCGCTGGAGCTGCCGAAGCAAATTGCAATCGGAGATCTGATTTCCTATGCCAATAAGCGGATTCGTACAAAGGATGGACTGATGACAAGATACACCTTTGCCGGTTCGGAATATTTTCAGAGAATGCAGGATAAAAAACTGTATACCACCGATCCGGAGGTCGTCAGAAAGAGGATCAAGAAATATGATTTAGAAAATATTTATAAAGAGCCGATTATATAGTTATAGGCGCCGGCCAGGTATGTTTTTATGCAAGTGGGAGCGCCTGTCAGGGGTATTCTCTTGGAAACCGGTCGCTTCCAGTTTAACTGAAGCTCCGACGGTTTCCCGCGAGAACACCCACGCCGCGGCACTCGATCAAAAAAATGCCCACGTCGCGGCACCTTATATATAGAGCATCTTTAAAAATATTAAGTGAACCTTTATATTTTTATGGAATTATGCTAGAATTGCAGTAGAAATCTTGAGCTAATATAGAAGCAAATTGGAAATAATGTTATTGGAGTTTTAATAAATTGCTATAAAAATATGGATAGGAGTACAGAAATGCGTTTGAATAAATATATTGCCCAAGCCGGGGTAGCAAGCAGGCGAAAAGCGGACGAGTTCACCTTGCAAGGTAAGGTGAAGATCAATGGAGCGGTCATGAAGGAGCCCGGATATGACGTCACAGATAATGATGTCGTGGAAGTAAACGGTAACGTTGTGAGGCAGGATGCAAAGAAAGTATATATCATGCTGAACAAACCCAAGGGTTATATCACTACGGCAGACGATGAGAAAGAAAGACCTACTGTTATGGAACTGGTTGCCGATATCGACGAAAGGCTTTTCTCCATCGGGCGGCTGGATTACAACACCTCCGGCATGCTGCTTATGACGAACGACGGCGATCTGGCGTACAAGCTTTCCCATCCAAAGCACCATATCTATAAGACCTACCGCGCCAGGGTAACGGGACAGCTTTCGGTCGAAAGACAGGCCAAACTGCGCAGCGGAGTCGACATCGGAGGTTTTGTGACCTCCAAGGCCGAGGTAAAAGTAATTAAGCAGGTAGAGCGGTCTGCCATCGTCGAGATCAAAATATACGAGGGAAAGAACCGGCAGGTGCGAAAAATGTTCGCTGCTGTGGGTAATAAGGTGATGGACCTGGAGAGAATCGCCATCGGTGATCTTTATCTCGGACATTTGATGCAGGGGCATTATCGCAAGCTTACCCAAAAGGAGATCGAATATCTGAAAAATTGCTGACGCAATCAACAACAGCTTTCTTGGAAAGAAGCTTTTGCAGGGGAATGGGGGGTTAGTACATGAAAAGAAGGCTTGCTTTTTATGTTGCGTGGGATCTTATCTTTTATTTATCTTTATTTGTGCTCGTTAATTATAGGAATTGGGCTCAACGGGCTTACTTCAAATGGATCGACCACAACTATCAGTGGATTTGGTTGGGAGCTATTGTGTTGATGATGATCGTTGGCGTGCTGATCTGCTGGCTGGTGTTTGTGACCGGAAAATACGAATATACCAGAAAGACAGCCGCGATCGAATTTGTGATGGTCGGTGGTTTTGCTTTTTATTTGGCCACAATGATTATTTTCTACTTCATGATGCCTATGCTTATCGATGGAACTTTCCCCCGCTTGATACCGGGATGGGTGATGCACGATGAAAACTCCATCGTCATGACATTGGGAAGCATACTCTTTGGTTATGAATTGTGTATTTTTATAATTCGGATGGTCAAATTAAGTAAGAAAGCAAAAATGGCAGAAACTGAAACAGAATCAAAAACAGAAATGGAATAAGTAATAAAGTATAAAGGAAAGGCCCGGTTCTTAAAATGAGAACCGGGCCTTTACCGATGGGAAAACTATGTCAAATATACACTTGCCAGCTATTTTCTCTTGCTGTCCTTAGGAGTTACGCAGATGCCTTCGGCTCTGCAAACTACAATCGGCTCTTCCAGGAAATCTGCTGCGGAAGGGCTGATGTCAGGTCTTGCTGAAACTACCTTCTTTGCTTCAAATCTCATCTTTCGGGAAGTATTTCCAACTTCGTAGATTTCTCCGTAAGCTTCGATATAATCTCCTGCATAAGTTGGGGCCATGAATTGAACGTCCGTATACTTCAGGAACAAGCCCTCGTCACCGTCCATTTTAATTAATAGTTCTGTTGCTACATCTCCGAATAAGTGAACCATATGTGCGCCATCGACCAGGCTTCCGCCGTAATGAGCATCCTTATGCGACATTCTCAAACGAATCGTCGAAGTAATTTTTTCCATAACTTTTCTCCTCTTTTAACATTCTGTCCGATTCTTTAGAATCGTCGACAGAATTTAGGCTGGAAAATCACAACGTTCCGTTCCGGAACTCCATCGCAAGCTATGCTTGCACTGCTGTCCGTTTTGCCATTACAGCTAAAGCTGTGGCAAAAAGGCGAATCTTTGCGTTGTAGATTTTCATCGTCTATTGATCTGTATAATGTTATTATTTTATCCTGAAATTAAATATTGCAAACTACATGCCAATGCGTTATCCTTGTATTAAGCGAGAAACGAACCGATTTCGCATCACCTTTATTTCCGGGTGATTCGAAATTATTGAGAATAGGAGGTCAGGATCAATGATGGATAACAGCTATGGTGTGAAAAGAGTGCTCGAACCTCAGCACGTACTGTCTACCTCTGCCTGGAAAGTGGATAACAATAGGGAAATCTATCCCAATGAAATAAGGGTTTCAATTAAGAAGCTTCATCTGGAAGGCACCAGCTTCAAGCAAATCTGCATTGAATCCAACAACAATCTGGAGAAAATCAAGGATCGAATCATCGATATCGTCATCAAGAGAGGAAAGCTGCACAATCCGGTCACAGATACGGGCGGCCTTCTGTATGGCATCGTTGAGAAGATCGGCGACGAATATGATAATAAGAAGGGGCTTAAAGTAGGAGACGAGATCATCTGCAATGCATCTCTGGCCGCTATCCCGCTTTATATCAGCAGGATTACAAAGATTGACATGGCTTACAATCAGGTGGATGCAGAGGGTTATGCGATCCTGTTCAATGAATTCCCCATCGTAAGGAGACCAGAGGGAGTGCCTTTGAATCTTCTGCTGTTTGCTTTTGATGAATCCGGGACGATGTACACCGTCAGCAAATGTGCGAAGGATAAGAAGAATTTCCTTGTTGTGGGAAGCAACCTCCTGAACAATTCGCTGTTCGGTTTCGCAATCAGGAAGGTGGCGGGACCGGATGCCAGGATCGTGTGCCTGATTGATAACAAATCCGAGGTCATGCTGAAGGGGAAAAGCATTGATCTCCTATTGAACAATGTCTTTACGGAAATCTACTATGTAAACATATTAAAACCCATGGAATGCATGGAAAAACTCAATTTGGATGGGCAATTCGACCTGACCGTAAACTGTGCCGATATTCCGGGAGCGGAGACCATCAATATTCTTGCAACGAAGCCCGGTGGAACGGTCTGCTTTGCAAATCTGATCAACAACTACAATATCGCGCTGTACCTGACGGAGGCCATATCACGCCAGCTCGACATTCGCTGCGCAGACGGATTTCTGGAAGACTATGATGAATTTGACATTAAAATTGTACAGGACCTTGCGCCGTTCCTGGAAAGGGCGCTCGTGACGGAAATGAAGGTAGAGGATAATATCGCTTATCCTTTGGGACGTTCGAAAAAGGGCTTTGAGCTTTCAGGATACCGAAAAAGTCTGGTGGAAGACTTCATCTGTGAAAGCAGAGCCATGACCATGGCGCTTGACGAAATCCTCAGCGTGGCCAAGTACGACTGCAATGTCCTGATCACAGGAGATACGGGAGTCGGAAAAGAAAAGGTAGCGACGATCATACAGAAAAACAGCAATCGAAGAATGCAGCCCTTTGTAAAAATAAACTGTGCCGCCATTGCGGATAACCTGATCGAGTCCGAGTTTTTTGGATACGAAAAGGGCTCCTTCACCGGGGCCAACGTCTCTGGGAAAAAGGGATATTTCGAGCTTGCTGATAACGGCATTATCTTTCTGGACGAAATCGGGGACCTGCCTCAGGACCTTCAGGCCAAGCTGCTGAGGGTGATTCAGGACGGCGAGTTTTACCGGATCGGCGGGACGGAACCCGTTAAAACAAATGTAAGAATCATATCGGCCACAAACCGGGATCTGGAAAAGCTCATAGAAGAAAAGAAATTCCGGAGAGATCTTTATTACAGGCTGAATGTCTTCCCAATCAGAGTACCGACTTTGGATGAAAGAAAAGCGGAAATACCTGCGCTGGTGGATTATTTCATGGGAAAATACACGGAAAAGTTTGGAATCAAGCGAACGATTGTGGAGGATGCCATGACTTACCTGAAGGAATGCAGCTGGCCGGGAAATATCAGAGAGCTTGAAAATGTGGTTCAAAGGCTTCTGATTACTTCAAGGGGTGAAACCATTACGGCCCTGGATGTCATGAAGGAGCGCCATGCCGACCTGTTTGAAAAAGTCAACGTAAGTTTCGAAGAAACTCCTTTTACTGAGGCGGTTGGGATGAACCTGGACGACATGGTGGGCAGCTTCGAAAAAAATATCATCCAGTACGCCTGTGAAAAGCACGGCTCTACCAGAAAGACGGCGAAGGCCATTGGTATCAGCCAAACGCAGCTGATCAGAAAGAAAAATAAATACAATATCATTTAAGAAAATTGCTAAGGGATTGAATGCATTTTAACGGATAAACTAAAGAAAATGCTTTCGTCCCTTCTTTTTATCTGATCAATGAACCGTTTTTGGTTCGAAGAGATTGGAGGTTTTGGACGAAAACGGTTCAAAAAATGATGGCGATACCGGATTTTCAACAAGCCGTCTTTGGCATACTATTTGCTATATATATTATCATAATGCTTTAATTCAATTTAATGAAATGAATGAAAATGAAATTTAAATTAAAAAACCTAGGAGGAAAACAAAAATGAAAAAAGGAAACCCATTTGGTACTCATCGAGTAATCTCGCCGAAAGGAGTGCTGCCGCAGCCTGCAGATGTGATCGACAATACAATGGAGATTTATGACAATGAAGTTTTGATTGATGTACAGACATTGAATGTTGACTCGGCTAGCTTTACGCAGATAGAAAAGCAGGCAAACGGAAATATTGAAGAAATCAAGAAAATTATGCTGGGAATCGTTGCAAAAGCGGGGAAGCATAAGAACCCTGTTACAGGTTCCGGCGGAATGCTCATCGGAACAGTGAAAGAAGTCGGACCTGCTTATGTTGGAGATCTTAAAGCCGGCGACAAAATCGCTACATTAGTATCACTTTCCCTGACTCCGCTGGTAATCGACGAGATTCTTGAAGTGAGACCTGACATTGATCAGGTAGATATCAAAGGAAAGGCAATCCTGTTCCAGAGCGGTATCTATGCTGTTCTTCCGAAAGACCTTCCTGAAACTTTAGCTCTGTCCGTTCTTGATGTTGCAGGAGCCCCGGCTCAGACTGCCAAGCTCGTAAAGTCAGGCGACACAGTAGTCGTAATCGGCGGCGGCGGAAAATCCGGACTTCTTTGCTTGTATGAAGCAAAGAAAAGAGCCGGAATTACCGGTAAAGTTATCTGCATCGGCGGAAGCGAAAAGAGCACTGACAGAGCAAGAAAGCTTGACCTTGCTGACGAATATTTTGCAGCAGACGCAACCGATGCAATCTATATTTACGAAAAAATCATGGAGCTGACAGACGGAAAGTTAGCTGATGTAGTGATCAACTGCGTAAATATCGAAAATACCGAAATGGCAAGCATCCTTGCTTGTAAGGACGACGGAACCGTATACTTCTTCAGCATGGCTACCAGCTTTACAAAGGCTGCATTAGGAGCGGAAGGTGTTGGCAAAGACGTGAACATGATCGTAGGAAACGGATATTGCAAAGGACATGCTGCAATTTCACTCCAGGTACTCCGAGAGTGCGAACCGCTTAAGAACTTGTTCGCAGAAATGTACGCATAAGATTAAGCTTGTTAAATTTGCGAATAGCTGTGTTGCTGTGGCGCAAATACGCGTTTCGCGTAGCATTTAGTACGCTCCAATGCGTTTTGCACCACGCGCCTTGCTCTTCACAAATTTTCCGGCGCTTACGCATTAGTAAATTTGTAATATGAATTTATGGCACTAAGGGAATAGTTATTGGCAGCGATTCGCGCTGCGTAAAAATTTATTTAATCTAAAGGGTAGAACGAAAATTGTTATTTAAACTTAGGAAAGAAGGAAAACCGTAATGTCAGAAAGAAGAAATTGGAAAGACATCGAAGCATGGAAGAACGTTTCCGATGCGGAATGGAACGACTGGAAATGGCAGACCGCAAACAGAATTACTTCTGTTGAGCAGTTGAAGAAAATCATCAACCTTACTCCTCAGGAGGAAAAGGAAATTGCTGAGGTAGTAAAAAACTTCCGCCTTGGAATTACCCCTTACTATGCATCTTTGATGGACGCAGATGATCCAAGATGTCCCGTAAGAATGCAGGCAGTTCCGGTTATTGCGGAAAACCACAGAAGCGACGCAGACATGCTTGACCCGCTTCACGAGGATGAGGACTCTCCGGCCCCTGGATTGACCCACAGATATCCAGACAGAGTATTATTCCTGATCACAGACCAGTGCTCCATGTACTGCAGACATTGCACAAGAAGAAGACTTGCAGGGGAAACAGACGGCGCAAGAAGCATGGATGATATCAAAAAGTGCATCGAATACATCAGAAAGACTCCTGTCGTAAGAGACGTACTTCTGTCCGGCGGTGACTGCCTTCTGGTAGATGACGATGTGCTGGATTACATCTTTACCGAATTAAGAAAGATTCCTCATGTGCAAGTCGTAAGACTTGGATCCAGAACCCCGGTTGTAATGCCGCAGAGAATCACGGATGATCTGTGTAATATGCTGAAGAAGCATCACCCGGTCTGGCTGAACACTCATTTCAACCATCCGAAAGAAATGACTCCGGAAGCAATCGAAGCTTTAAGAAAGCTTGCCGACGCCGGTATCCCTCTTGGAAACCAGTCCGTACTGCTCAGAGGAGTGAACGATTGTCCTCATATCATGAGAGACCTGGTTCATGATCTGGTTCGAAACAGAGTAAGACCTTACTACATTTATCAGTGTGACCTGTCCCTCGGAATCGAACATTTCAGAACTTCCGTTGCAGCAGGAATCAATATTATTGAAGGTTTAAGAGGACATACCTCCGGCTATGCCGTGCCTACATTCGTTGTAGACGCTCCTGGCGGCGGCGGAAAAATTCCGGTAATGCCACAGTACATCATTTCCCAGTCTCCTGACAAAGTGATTCTGAGAAACTACGAAGGCGTTATCACTACTTACACCGAGCCTACCGATCTTGCTAAAATGGAATGCAACTGTGACTATTGCACAGGCAAGAAGGAATATCATTATGAAGGCGTGGCAGGACTGCTCAACGGCGAAAGAATGTCCATGGAGCCTCAGCATCTGCTCAGACACGAGAGAAATACACACAAATAAACTTCTAAAATCAATAATGCATCTACCGGCAAATTCCCAAAAGGCGTTTGCGCGTAGATGCATCTATTGCGTTTAATGGAATCGGTAATTATCAATAAAATCGCAAGTTATTTTGGAGAAAAACATGGGTCTACTAAGCCAATTGAAGCAGAAATATAAAACCCTGTCTATCGTGGGAATGGCCAAAAATGCAGGAAAAACTACAGCGCTGAACTATCTGATCGAAGAAGCAATGGATGACGGCGTTGTATTGGGTGTTACATCAACGGGCAGAGATGGCGAAAGCTGCGACCTTGTAACTGGGACAGACAAGCCCAGGGTTTTTCTTGATGCGGGGACCATCGTATCCGTCCCGGTCAAGCTTTATGATCTTGCAGACGCAGGCCTGGAAATCCTGTGCATGACCAATTATTCCACAGCGCTGGGGCAGATCATGCTCTGCAGAGTTGCGGAAAGCGGCTATGTGCAGATCGCGGGACCGGTCAATACAAAGGATCATAAGAAAATGTGCAGGGAAATGCTGGCGTATGGAGCTGAAATTGTTCTCATCGACGGTGCCATAGACAGAAAGTCCATCGCAGCGCCGGACACCTCGGATGCCATCATTTTATCAACGGGCGCCGTGCTTTCCCGCAGCATTAAAAAGGTCGTTGAGGAGACCGCCCATATCGTGGGACTCTATCAGCTTCCGGTTTTGGAGGATGGGAAAGCGAGAGATATGATTCTTTCCAGGCAAGACATGGAAAAAATCATGCTGATCAAAGGAAATGAGATCGAAATACTTGACCTCAAGACAGGACTTGCGGCAGGCAAATTTCTCGATGAGGCAATCGACGAGAAAACGGATTACATATATATTCCGGGAGCCATGACCAACAGCGTTATTTCCGATATCCATCCGGCAAAATTGAAAGAAATGGAATTCATACTCAAGGATCCAACGAAGATCTTTATCGATACCATGCATTGGCAGCAGCTGAGGAAAAAGGGATTTACGGTAAAGGTGATGGAAAACATTACCGTTGCGGCACTGACAGTAAATCCGCATGCTCCCGAGGGATACTCCTTTGAGCATGAAGCCTTACTGAAAGCAATGAGAAGCGCAGTGGAAGGAATTCCTGTGATCGATGTAAAAATGGGAGGCGAGTTTAGTGAGACTATCTAACGTAAAGACGAGAAGCGAAACAGGCCTTGACCATGTGATGCAGAGTATCAACGTGATGACTCCATTCGGAAAGAAACGAATGAAGGAAATCGTTCCGTTTATGCCGGGCGATGAAGATCGCCTCAATTACGAATTCCATAAGCTGGAGGAACTGCTGGCGCTGGCAGAGGAAAAAGCCCAGACCGTCGATCTGCTGATTGAAACCTTTATGGACATGAAGGACATCGGCTTTACCATAGAAAGAAGCAAGAGCAACGCCCTTTCCGTAGTGGAGCTTTTTGAGATAAAAAGCCTGCTCCTGAAGATGAAGAGGGTCATTGAGCTTCTGGAAGGGTCGGGACATCAGCTGCCTTCTGAATTCATCCTTTTCGATACCATAGAGCTTTTGGACACAATGGATCCGAGAAAAGACAGGATGAATACCTTTTATATCTACGATGACTTTTCCGAAAAGCTGGGTGATCTCAGAAAAAGGAAAAGAGAACTTGAACTCAATGCAAGAAAAGCACAGAAAGTAATAAAGCAGAATATCGAGGCCCAATATGGAATTTCTCTTACACCCAAGTTTGATTACGTCGTTTCGAAATCAAACAAGGAGCTGGTTAAGATCATCAAAGAGATTCCGGAACTTGTGCCCGGTGATGAGGATTACCTTTCGGTTACCTTTATTCTGAAAAATACCGGGGAAATCGATGCGATCGTCCTGGAAATGGATCTCCTTAATGAAAGCATCGAGGAAGAAGAGCTGCTCATTCGGGAAGCGCTGTCGAAAGCAGTCTGCCGGTTTAGCGAAACTCTGCTGAAAAACTGTGATAAAATAGGGGAATTGGATTTTACTCTTTCAAAAGCAGTCTATGCCAGACACCATCGCTGTGTCAAACCGCAGATCATCATGGAGCATAGGATTGAGATTGAAGAGGGCAGACATCTTGTTGTGGAAGAGATCCTGAATCAAAAAAATAAGCCTTACTGTCCTGTGAGCATTCAGCTGCAGGACGGAGTGACCTGTATCACTGGTGCAAACATGGGTGGGAAAACCGTGTGCTTGAAACTGGTCGGACTGGTAGCTATGCTGACGCAGTACGGGTTTTTTGTACCGTGCAGTGCAGCCAAAGTTGGGCTTTCAAATTATATCCATATACTGATCGGTGACAGTCAGTCCATGCAGCGGGGACTTTCGAGCTTTGGCAGTGAAATGGAAGAACTCAAGGAAATATTGGATCAGAGCAAGGAACGATCACTGCTGTTGATCGACGAAATCGCAAGCGGAACAAACCCCTTCGAGGGATTGGCGCTTACCAAAAGCCTGGTCGGATATCTGAAAACAAGGGCATATATCAGCCTCATGACCACCCACTTTGACAGTGTTACGGTGGGAGAAGGCATCAAGAATATGCAGGTCAGAGGTCTTGCAAATGCGGATTTCACCAAGCTGGAAAAGGAACTTCGCTACGCAAACCGCAGGGAGAGAATCGAAATCATACAAAAATACATGGATTATCGGCTTTATCACGCGGAAAACGATGAAGAAATACCAAAGGATGCGTTAAACATAGCAAAGATGCTTGGAATATATGATGAGATTATTGAGAATGCGAAAGCGTTCCTGAAAGATGGGCATCAATGATGGCTTTAGGGTGTTTTCAACGTTCCGTTCGGAACTCCGACTCGCTGCGCTCGCTGCTGTCCGTTTTGCCAACCAAGCAAGCTTGGGGCAAAAAGGCTCAAAAACCGCCACCTTTGAGATGCTTCGCATCAAAGGCGGTAATAGGTTTCACGGTTTTCTATGAAAACACCCTCAGAGCCTCGTATAAATTGCAAGCATCAATTGAATCATAATTTTTAATGAAAATCGGTCAGAATGTTAAAGAAAGAAGGAAAAAGGATGAAGAGTAAGTTAAATCTCGACCCAAAAGTGATCGACAGTGCAAGATCAAGCGCTGCAAGAATTGCTGAGAGTATGCAGACTTTTATTGACAGACACACCACGGTAAGCACAGAAAGAACTGTCCTGAGACTTCTAGGAGTGGATGGAGTAGATGATGTTGATACACCACTTCCTAATGTTGTAGTTGATGCCATTAAAGATGCAGGCGGACTGCCGAGAGGCGTTGCTTATTGGATCGGAAATGCAATGATACAGACCGGTTTGGACCCACAGGCCATCGCGGAAAAGATGGCTGCCGGCGAACTTGATATCATGAAGCTGCCGATGGCGCCCCCTGCAGAAGCTGAGGCAAAAATAACACCGCTGGTAAAAGAGGCTCTTGATAAAATCAACGCACAGACAGCGAAAAGAAATAATTATCTTGCAACCATCGGAGAAGGCAAACAGCCTTACCTTTATGTAATCGTTGCTACCGGTAACATCTATGAAGATGTGATCCAGGCACAGGCTGCCGGAAGACAAGGCGCCGATATCATCGCTGTGATCAGAACCACCGCACAGAGCTTGCTGGACTACGTTCCTTACGGACCGACGACAGAGGGCTTCGGCGGAACCTATGCAACCCAGGAAAACTTCAGACTGATGAGAAAGGCCCTTGACGAAGTAGGCGAAGAAGTTGGAAGATACATTCGGCTGTGTAATTACAGCTCTGGCTTATGTATGCCTGAAATCGCAGCAATGGGAGCCATCGAAAGACTGGATGTTATGCTGAACGACGCTCTTTATGGTATTCTATTCAGAGATATCAATATGCAGAGAACTTTGGTTGATCAATATTTCTCAAGAATCATTATCAGCTATTGCGGAATCATCTTCAACTCAGGAGAAGATAACTATTTGACAACAGATGATGCTTATGAAGCAGCACACACAGTACTTGCATCACAGTTTATCAACGAACAGTTTGCAGTATTGGCGAACATCCCACCGGAACAGATGGGATTAGGGCACGCATTTGAAATGGATCCTGATATGGAAAATGGATTCTTATATGAATTGGCTCAGGCAATCATGGCAAGAGAGATCTTCCCGAAAGCGCCGCTGAAGTATATGCCGCCTACAAAGTTCATGACCGGAAACATTTTTAAAGGACATATTCAGGATGCTTTATTTAACATGATCGCTGTATGGTCCGGACAATCTTTGCAGCTTTTAGGAATGCCTACAGAAGCGATCCATACACCGCATATGCAGGATAGAATGCTTTCCATCGAAAACGCGAAGTATATCTTTAATAATGCAAGGGCAATCGGTGATGAAGTGGAATACAAGCAGGACGGAATCATGCAGAAGAGAGCACAGTTTGTCCTTACGGAAGCTGATAAATTGCTGAAAGATATAGAAAAAGAAGGACTTTTTGCCACGATTGAACAAGGTAAATTCGGCGGAGTAAAACGTGCGAGAGACGGCGGAAAAGGTCTTGCCGGAGTCTGCATAAAAGATGACAGCTATTTTAATCCGTTTGTTACATTGATGCTGGGAGGTGCAAAATAATGGGTTCTCATACAACACATGCAGCTACTGCAACGACTACCGTAGATTTAACAAAAGTGAAACCTTACGGCGACACCATGAATGATGGTATGATAGAGCTGACTTTCACATTGCCGGTACCTTATGGTGAAGAAGCAAGCGAAGCAGCAAAGCAACTCGCGAAAAAAATGGGCTTGGACGAGCCCGCAGTCGTTCATACAAGTGATATGGGCGGCGGATTTACGTTTTTCGTTCTTTACGGAAAATGCCAGCACACCGTTGACTACACAACCATTAAAGTTACAAAAGTTGAAGTTGATGTAATGGATCGTCAGGAATGCGAAAAATATATCTCTGAGAATATCAAGAGAGAAGTAGTCATCGTCGGAGCCTGCTCCGGAACAGATGCGCATACCGTTGGTATCGACGCCATCATGAATATGAAAGGCTTCCATGGCCATTTCGGTCTGGAACGATATCATGGAATGAATGCCATCAATATGGGCAGCCAGGTTCCAAACGAAGTTCTGATTGCAAAGGCAATCGAAGCCAATGCGGATGCAATTCTGGTATCGCAAATCGTGACCCAGAAGGACGTACACGTTGCAAATCTCACCAACCTTGTTGAACTAATGGAAGCAGAAGGAATCAGAGACAAAGTCATTCTCGTATGCGGCGGACCTAGAATCTCCCATGAGCTTGCTCAGGAACTGGGATATGATGCAGGCTTCGGTGCGCATACCTATGCAGAAGATGTCGCCTCCTTCGTACTCACTGAAATCGTGAAGAGAAAGTTGATATAAGACGACGAAAATCTACGAACTTTGTTTTCGTGATTTTCCAGCCTAAATTCTGCCGGGCGGCTCTAAAGAGCCGGGCAGAATGTTAAGGGAGGACAGATATGAAAAACAAGATCATGACAGCGCAGGAAGCTGTCGCAGATATCAAGGACGGAGCAGTGATCATGGTCGGCGGCTTCATGGCCTGCGGAACCCCGGAGATACTCATCGATGCACTTGTGGAAAAGAACGTAAAGAAGCTAACGATCATCTGCAATGATGCAGGCGTACCCGGCAGAGGCGTTGGAAAGCTCCTGTCAAACGGACAGATCAAAACACTGATTGCTTCTCATGTAGGCTTGAATCCCGAGGTAGCTTCGCGAATGAATACCGATGTGCCGGAAGACAAGCTGGAATGCATATTGGTTCCGCAAGGAACGTTAGCGGAAAGAGTCAGAGCCGGCGGCGCAGGCCTTGGCGGCTTCCTGACTCCGACGGGAGTCGGAACCATCGTGGCAGACGGCAAGCAGGTCATCAATATCGACGGAAGAGATTATCTTCTAGAGAAGCCGTTAAAGGCTGACTTTGCGCTGATTCGAGGATCCGTGACCGATCAATTCGGAAATACCACATACAACGGAACCACAAGAACCTTCAATCCGATGATGGCAGCAGCGGCAAACTATGTAATCGTCGGCGCATGCGAAATCGTTGAAGTGGGCGAAATCGATCCGAACAACGTGGTAACATCCGGCATATTCGTTGATGCAATCGTAGGAGGTGAAAAACCATGGCAGATATAAAGGAAATCATCGCGGCAAGAGTTGCGAAGGAGCTCTCGGACGGCGACGTTGTCAATCTTGGAATCGGCCTGCCTACCATGGTGGCGAATTTTCTTCCGGAAGGGGTTCATATCGTACTGCAGTCCGAGAACGGCATCATGGGCATGGGATCTGCTGCGGAAAAGGGGAGCGAAGACGTGGATATCGTCAATGCCGGAGCACAGTATGTAACAGTTGCGATCGGTGCGATGTTCTTTGACAGTGCGACCTCCTTCGGCATCATCCGGGGCGGACATGTGGATGCAACGATCCTGGGCGCTTTGGAGGTTGATCAGCATGGAAACCTTTCCAATTGGATCGTACCGGGCAAAATGGTTCCCGGCATGGGCGGAGCGATGGATCTGGTCGTAGGAGCAAAAAAGGTAATCATCGCAATGCAGCATACCCAAAAGGGTGCGCATAAGATCCTGAAAGAGTGCAGACTGCCTTATACCGCAGTAGGCGTGGTCAACATGATCATCACCGAGATGGGTGTGATGGAGATCACTCCGGAGGGAATCCTGCTGACAGAGCTTCATCCGGACTTCACGGTAGAACAGATCCAGGAAGCGACGGAAGCAGAGCTGATCATCAGCCCGAATCTGAAGCCGATGAAATAAAACATAAAATTTGTAAGATGATTGAGGCTGATTTATGATATTCTATAAGAAAGGATATCATCATCAGCCTCAATTTTTGATTGTAAGGATGGCGACATAATCGATTATAAGGAGGAATAAAAATGGCTACGACCGCAGATTTTATCGAATATGTATGTGAGCAGATACGAGGCGTCGGAAATGTGAGATCTAGGAAAATGTTCGGCGAATATATGGTTTATGTGAATGAAAAACCGATCCTTTTAGTCTGTGATAATATCGTATATGTAAAAGAGCTTGAATGTATTAATGAAAAGATGAAGCAGGCTGAGAAAGGCTTTCCATATAGCGGCGCAAAGGAGCATTACATACTGGATATCGATGATGCCGATTTCGCAAAGGAAATCATCCTTATTTTAGAGCCTGTTACACCCTTGCCGAAGCCAAAGAAAAAGAAGGTCAAAGAATAGGGAATCCATTCTCCTGTCATTAAAGCCTAAACTTCTGCATACTATAAGAAACAAGGAGGTGACTTTAGTGCCTACAGTTTATTTAAGCCCCTCGACCCAAGAGAATGAATATACAACAGGTGGCAATGAGGAATACTATATGAATCTTATCGTCGATGCCATGGTACCTTACTTAAAAGTCAATGGCTTCGATTTTACAAGAAACAATCCCGGAGATTCCATCGATAAGATAATTGATCAAACCAGGGAACGAATCTATGACCTGTATATGGCGCTTCATTCCGGTTATTCGCCGGAGGGGACAGAACCTCCGTTGCAAGGCTTAAATGTATATCATTATGCCTATACCCCTGTTGGCGGTGAAAGAGCAGCTTATTATATTGCAGGTAATTTAAAGGAGATATACCCTTATCCAAATCTCGTTACTATTATTCCTGCCGATACCAGAGAACTCCGAGATACTAATGCTACGGCCGCTTTCGTTGAACTAGGTTATCGCGGAAATCCTGAAGATGAGATGTGGATGAAGCAAAATATTAATACGATAGCAAAAAATTTAGTACTGTCCATAACTCAATTTTTAAATCAACCATTTACGGACATAGTATCCGCTTTCACAAATGGCTGAAGTGTAATAAATATGAATCTTACCGATTAGCAATAGCCTCCGGCACAGCAAGCACAGTCGGAGGTTTTCTTATATATTTCCGAAAGGGGCATTGATCATAATGAAAAGCAAATTTAACGAGCAATGCATCACATACAGTCAAATGAGTTTGATCTTTAATATGCGTATATTCTGGAGACGGCTGACGACCTGGAACAGAATTTATATAATCAGCAGATATTTGGGGATAGGAACGGCAGAAGTATCATTTGAACGGTTATATCTTGAAAACTTGGATTTTGGGGATATGTTACGGATTCATTTCAGCCGCAGCATTTCAGACAGGTATTCTCAGCTGCTGAATCAGTTTTCAATCGGATTACGAGAACTCATTACAGCCCAGCTTCAAGGAGACCTGGATGCTGTCAGGCAGAATTTAGACCGTTTATTACAGAATGCCGATCAAAGGGCTGCGTTTTTAGCATCCATTAACCCGTACTTTAACGAAGCGGAATGGAGAAACATGCTGAGAACATACCTTCAAGATACCATGCAAGAGGCAAATTTGTATGCCTCAAAAGATTACAGAATGGATATTGAATATTTCGACCGTCTTATGACTCTGTCCAACACAATGGGTGATACTTTTGCGCAGGCGTTGTATGACTATATTACATCCGGTGCGCAGAATACGAATAACCTTCCGCCTCAGGAACGCCAAAAGTGTTTAACATATGAGCAAATGAATCTGATTTATAATATCAGGATGTTTTGGTTTGATCAGATTAACTGGGTCCGGTCATTTATGCTGAGCAGGTATCGAGACGTCGGAGACGAAGATGAAGTTCATGCCCGCTTACAGAGGGTCCCGGCTGATTTTATCAACAATCTGAAACAAATCTTCGGGGAAACTCCCGAATTAAATGAGCTGCAGATGGAATTAATTGCGTATGTCGATATGATCGATTCTTTGATTACGGCCCAAAAGGCGGGCAATACAGAAGAAATAGACCGAATTACCAGGCTACTGTATCAAAATGCCGACGACATAGCGGCTTCACTTTCTTCTATCAATCCTTATTGGGATCAAAATGAATGGAGGACCAGATTATATAATAACCTCCGCAGCACGCTTGACGAATCCACTATGTTTTTGACGGGAGATTATGCCAGAAACCTGGATATCTTCAGTACACTTATGGACCAGGCGGAAAGCTCGAGCGATTACTTTGCACAAGGACTGCTGAACTATATGTTTCAAGGCTCAATTTAAAATATATAGTTTGTTTTTAATGATTTGCTAAATAGCTTTTTACTCTGTTAGCTGTAGCAGAATTCTCTTTTCTTTCATCGTAGCGCTCCTTTGAATTTCGGGTTTTTTCTTAAGAATAGCCTCCTATAATAATTTGATTTCACCATAGAAGGCTATTGAATTTAATTATTTACACTTGGGACAGGCCCAAATCTATTTGATAATGATCCAAAGTGTGTACATAAAATACGTTTTGTCTTTTACTGTCTACTAACACAAATAAAGATCTTCCAGTCCTTTTTCGATCTTGCACAATCCTTTTTCAATCTGCCGAATCGCTTTGACAAGGGCTTCTTCTGCTTCACGCACTCGTCCGCAGCAAATGTCCTTCAGAACACAACATAGATCTTCGAGGGCTTGGCAGATGAGGAAAATACCTTCTTTGATTTCTCTTAAATCCTCACAGTCGGCTATACCGCGAAGCTTATGCAAACCCTTTCCGATTTCGCACAACCCTTGTTTGATATGGTGAATTCCATTGACAATATTAAGTTCTGCCTCGTATTCCTTGCCGCATCGAAGGTCTTTCAGAGCCTGACAAAGTTCTTTAAGGCCCTGGTGAACATCAAATTTACCATTCAGGATATTTTGTATCCCTTCTGAACGATTACTCGTGCGGGTATCGTGTACATCTATACTCATTTTACTTTCCTCCAGTCTTTCACAATAATCCCTATAAGGGGGTACTACATTATATGAAGGAAAGGACAGTATGGTTTTAATACTGCGTATTTAAATCATCTGCTAAAAAGTCTGCCCACTCATATCCAAGTTTATCGGTATTTTCTTGCCAATAAAGCAGGCGTTGACAATAATAATCGATCTTTTCGCTAACGGGTTTTTGGAATTCACCCATGCCGTATTTCAAAAATTTAATATATCTAAGAATGGATATTAGTGGTAGACTTATTATACATGGTTTTTGAATATATGAGGGGAATTCAAGTGAAAACAAAAGTGGAACCGGAAATTAAAATTGGCCGATATCGGCATTTTAAAGGTAATGAATACATAGTTTTGCATATCGCCAGGCATTCTGAGACAATGGAGACGATGGTGGTCTATCAAGCGCTCTATGGTGACTGTGGAGTATGGGTACGGCCATCTTCTATGTGGAATGAAGTCGTTGAGCACAATGGAAAAACAATGAAAAGATTCGAATTTTGCGGTAAAAAATAAACTAGAGGATAGAAAAGAATGAAAAAACTACTGAATCTTTCCTATGGCGCAATTCAGGGTGCCTATTGGATGTACTTTGGAGCAATCATGAGTTTTGCATCCGTATTTCTCTTAGGCAAGAATTACACAAACTCGGAAATCGGCGTTATACTTGCAGCGGCCAGCATTCTGGCAGTTATTCTGCAGCCGCTACTGGCGGATGCTGCAGATAAGTCTCGAAAGGCTTCCCTTACGGATATCACCGGGATAATAGTCATAGGGCTTTTTATTGCAACGGTTTTGTTGTATATATTCCCCACGAAGAGCCTGATCCTCTCCATAGTATTTGTTCTGCTTGGAGCATGGCTAACCTCTCTGCAGCCGCTTATCAATTCCATGGCATTTTATCTCAGCAGAAGCGGTCATGTAATTAACTTCGGAGTAACAAGAAGCGGCGGCTCAGTTGCTTATGCCGTTCTATGTTTAATATTGGGATCTCTTGTTGCAGATTATGGAATTAAGGCGATACCGGCAATGGGAATGGGTATCCTGATTTTGTTATTACTTTCTCTTTTGATGACCGATAAGTTACATAAAAGAGCAATCTCCACCCATACGATCGATTCAAACACAAAAAAAGTTTCACAAAGCAGAGAAACCATCAGCCTCAAAGCCTTTGTAAGACGAAATAAAATCTTTCTTATATTTACAATTGGTATTGTGCTTGTTTTTTTCCAAAACTCGGTATTCAATACCTATTTGATGCAGATCATTACTGCGGTCGGCGGGACCAGCAGTCAGATGGGACGGCTTTTTTCCTTCATGGCCTTGCTGGAATTGCCCGGACTGTTTTTTTTCAGCCAGCTCAGGAAAAGATTCAGCTGCCAGTTTCTGCTGAAGGTCGCATCGGTTGCTTTTGTCTTCAAGGTCTTTCTGTCTTATATGGCCCCGTCGGTGGGGTTTATCTATCTGGCATTTTTATTCCAGCTGATTTCATTTCCGATCTTTCTTTCCGCTTCCGTTTATTTGGTCGATGAAGTTATGGAAAAGGGTGAGGCGGTAAAAGGGCAGTCCTTTATAACGGGGATGATCACATTGAGTAATGTTTTCGCAAGCCTGCTGGGCGGTGTTATTTTAGATTTGAGCGGAGCACCGCTATTGTTGCTGATCAGCACAATTCTTGCTGTAATAGGGACCGGGATTGTCATATGCACCGTCGGCAGAATCAGGGCGAAGAATGATCAAGCTTAATTCCATATTATTTCGAGGTATTGTAAGCTTGTTTAATAAAAGTAACGAAGCAATCCAGATCGTCTCTTGCAGGAAACATAACCCTTGCGCTGGCTGCGTTTCCGCCGCCTTTTCCTCTCCAGACGGGTGCATTGTCCTTGACGATCTTTCCACAGTCATACTTGCCTGAGGAGGCAAGGACCAAAATGTTTTCCCGGGTGGAAATCAAAGCGATTAAAGGCTTTGATTTTGAAACGCCGAACCGTTCCGTTAATGCTTTTGTGATTGCCAAGAGATCGTTGACCTTGAAGTATGGATATTCCCGAACCAATGGCGACTCCAGTTCATAATTCTCTAAAATCTCGTCCATCGCTTTTGCAATTAAGGTGTTTTTCAACAGAGAGAGCTCATGTCGGACCTCTTTGTTTTTATCATCCTGTGCCTTAATTTTTTCAATAAGATCCTTGTCGTCGGAGGAGTATTTCAAGTTCAGTTCGGTAAGGATACGCTGCTTGTTCTGGTAATCAGCCAGTGCTTCCTTTCCGGCCTTGAAATAGACTCTCGTCATCCCTTTATAGCTTTCCAGTTTTATGATCTTCAGTAAACCCACCTGACCGGAGGTGCTTGGATGGGTACCGCAGCATGCGACGCAGTCGGCAGGATTGCTGATATCCCCGACACAAACGATGGAAATATCTTCGTCAATTGCAAGCTGTTTCCGAAGGGGCAGCTTTTCCGCCTCGGAACGGGTCTCATAATATCGGGTGGTTACCGGGACGTTTGACCAAATCACTTCATTGGTGATCGTCTCGACTCTCTGGGCTTCTTCCCATGTAATTCCCGGCACATCGATATCGATGGTCATGTAGTCGCTTCCCATGTGGAAGCCGCGGTTTATACCGCCGCATTCGCGAAAAAAGATACCGGATAGAATATGCTCCCCGCAATGTCTTTGCATATGCTCAAATCGGCGGTCCCAATCAAGACTGCAGGAAACCTTATCGCCGGCGTTCCATTTTTCTGATAGAGACTGTTCGGGTTTATCATTCAGAACCGGGAGCAGCTTATGAAATATTTTACCGCTCTTTTCAAAAACCTCAGAAAGCGGGACACCGTCTATGGTTCCCAGATCACAGGGTTGTCCGCCGCCTGTTGGGAAAAATACGGTTTCATCCAGCACCAGCAGAATGGGATCACTCGTTGTACCTGCTCCCTGAACTTCTATTACCGTGCTTTCGCACGCCTTTTTATAAACATCATCCTGAAAAAGTTTCTTTGTCATATCATTTGTCCTTCCACATCCGTTTTGTTCTACCTGTATATGGACTACGTTTGTTTTTTGGGTTAAAAATAGTGAGCTGAATTGCTGATAATATCAAAGCCGAGAGTATTTTTAAATTATAAAGGCAAACCCAACCTCTAATAGATTATCACAAAACAGCAAAGTAATTATAAAAATTATAGCACTTTTTGTCTTCAAGGGATATAATAAAATCTGTAATTGAGATACGGCGTTGCCGCAAGGAAGATTTTATTGAAACATGCTTCGACGCAGCTCGCATGTTAAAATTAAACCGTGATAAAATAATTTCATATAATACTGTATTCCAACCCCTCATATACATTAACAAGGAGGGGACGGCAATGAAAATTAAAATATTCGATAAAAAGTTAAAGTGGAAAATTGCTTTGATCGTTTTAGCAATCGCCATAGCCATCAGCATACGCCCTATGTATGACAACGTAATTTCCAGGGTACAGCAGATTACCAGTTCTGATATTATCCTGGTTGATCCCGGGCATGGAGGAATGGATGGCGGAGCATCAAGTGCCGCCGGTGTTACTGAGAAAGATATCAACCTTTCCATCGCTTTCTACATCAGAGAGCTCGCTGAGGCCGACGGCTGGAATGTTGTGATGACCAGAGAAGAAGACATAGGCCTGGGAGACAGTGGAAGCAAAACCATACGCAGTAAAAAAACGGCCGATTTGATTGCACGAAGAGAAATGATCAAAGATGTGAAGCCTACGGTTGCTGTCAGCATTCATCTGAACAGCTTTAAGCAGGATCGTTCCGTCCGAGGAGCACAGACGTTTTATCCGGCGGGACCCGGTGAGCAAACCATACTTGACGAGAGTAAAAAATTTGCCGAAGCGATTCAGGAACAATTGGTTGCAGGGATTGCCGACGGAACCGACCGGACTGCGCTTGGGAAACGTGACGTGCTGATGTTTAAAAATCCGACGGTGCCTATGGCAATTATAGAATGCGGATTCCTGTCAAATCCGGAAGAAGCAAAGTTGTTGGAACAGGAAGAATATCAAAGGAAGCTTGCGAAATTCATTTATGAAGGAATCTTGCTTTATACAGGCAGAGAGCCGAGCGTACCCATGCAGACAATTGACAGTCGGGGGTAGGTACAACTGTGAGCGTGACCGGGTTTTCGATATCAACTTGATCATCTGTGGATAAGTTAGGGATTGACATTTTCAAACATTTTGATAAGCGTTGATAAACTAACGTTTTAAGCACATAATCTTATCCACAGGCACCCGTGGATAAGATTGTATACAATTATTCAAGGCACTGTGGATAAGCGTTAAAACCTTATGTTTTTACCACTCTCGGGTTGTTGAAAAACGTTCGCTCGAAGACAAACACAAGTTTACATAATACGAAAGGAAAAAGCCATGTTGAAGGAAAAGAATTTTTATAAGGAAGGGTTGCCCGTCAATGTAATCACAGCAAATATTATGGAGTACCCCATCCACTTTCATGATGATATTGAGGTGGTCTACGTCCTTGACGGATCCGTTGGGCTGAAGAACGGCTACTATTCATACGTCTTGAATCAGGGGGATATTTTTATCTTGAACGATAGAGAAATTCATAGCTTTCAACATACAGACCAGCCCAATATGGTCATGATGCTGCAAATGGATACTTCCTTTTTCTCAAAATACTATGGAAATCTGAAGAACAGCTTTTTTGTAACGGATATGAAGGATGAAGATGATGAAAACCTGGAAGCGCTGAGAAATATTCTGGGCCGTATCATGCTGGACATTCTGGATAAGGGCTATGGTTATGAGTACAAGGTCATCGAGGGGACTCATAATCTTCTTGGCAACCTGCTTGCCAATTTCCAGTACTTTACCATGGAGGACGGAAAGTTTGTCAATGAGGCAAAGAACATTGGCAATAAGGTTCTGGCCGGAAGGCTGAACCGCATCACTGACTATATGTATGAAAACTATTCAAGAAGGCTTACTCTGAATGAAATAGCAGATCTGGAGCATCTCAGCATTTATTATCTGTCCCATGTTATCAAAGAAGCAACGGGGCTCAGCTTTCAGGAGCTGCTCAGCTTTATCAGGGTGGAGGAATCGGAAAAGCTTCTGCTGGGGACCAGTAAAAAGATCGGTGCCATTTCGGAAGAATCGGGCTTTTCTGCGATTCGTTATTATATAAAGTATTTTACAAAATGGTTCGGGATGCACCCTCAGGAATACCGAAAAAAATACACGGGCAATGTAAGCAGTAGGGAGATCCATGCCCAGTATGCGCTGTCGAAGCCGGATGAAATCAAAAAAGCGATCAAGAACCAAACGAAGGATATTTTTGTAATCGACAACCAGGAAAAAGGATCCACGCTGACCATCGTCTCTCTGGATCTGGATCAGCCGAAAAAGTTGAAAAGACCGACGGAAAACGGAATCGAGGCTCTGTTTGAAAAGAACTGCATGCTTCCTGCGGCCTTTGCCTATAAAATGCTCACGGCTCTTAACGAACATATTATTATTGAGGAAGAAAACTATATCATATCAAGACCTCATAAGAGCAATTCCGACAAGGAAGCCTTCAGCATCCTTTTCTACAACAACTCGGACAAGATCAAAGAAATGGCCGGGAAGGAGCTAACCATGGAAGAGACTTTGGAGGAGCTGAGGAGTTTTGATGACCGGGCGGAAATCCTTATTAAGATATCCGGGATATCCGGGGAATATCAGATGAGCCGGTATAAATTCTCGAAGGATAATATTCTCATGAGCTACAAGGTGAAGCTGAGCAATTCCCATTCGATATCCAAAAGAGAAAAGCTCACCAACCGATGGGCGACAACCCCAACCGTCAGCTTTTCCACCATAACCGCCGTGGATACACTGAGCATCCAGTCCCACCTGACCGGGTTTGGTGCCGAATTGATCCTGATCGATCATATTGATGACTAGTTTGTGGTATATGAATATAAAACGGAATGAAAACAGCAAACTAGTACATTTTTTGAGCAAACACATAATTGAATATTCAGAATACGTTTGATAACATAAGATTGAGAAAACGGAAGACGTTTCATGTTATTGTGGTCTTATTTAAGAACGTAATAACGTTGGACGTTACCAATTATGTGGAGGTTAAAAATGAAACTTTTAATTATTGGAGCAGGCGGTGTTGGAACGTCAGCAGCTATGATAATCAGCAGAGCCGGAAAAGATAGCGAATGGGCTGAAACGGTAGTCGTATCGGATTACAACTTTGCAAGAGCGGAAGAAGTTGCCAAGCTATGCGGAGGCGGCCGCTTTGTCGCTGAAAAGATCAATGCAAAAGATAAGGATATCATGAAGGAAGTGATCAAAAAGCACGGAATCACTTTCGTAATGAATGCAGTAGAACCTGATTTCAATGAGAACATCTTTGACACTTGTCTTGAAGCCGGCGTTGGCTACCTTGACTGTGCGATGACACTCTCAAAGAGACATCCGGAAAAGCCATACGAATTGGCATACATAAAGCTGGGAGATTATCAGTTTGAGAAACATGAAGCTTGGGAAAAAGCCGGAAACATGGCAATCGTTGGTTCGGGTGTAGAGCCCGGAATGGCTGACGTATTTGCAAGATATGCAGCCAAGCATCTGTTTGATACCATTGACGAAGTAAATATCAGAGATGGCGACAACTATGAAATTCCGGGGCACGAAGGTGTTGCATTCGGATTCTCCGTATGGACGACAATCGAAGAATGTCTGAACCCACCGGTTATCTGGGAAAAGGATAAGGGCTGGTTCTGTACCGAAACCTTCTCCGAACCTGAAATCTTCAATTTCCCCGGCGGAATCGGCGATGTTGAGGTTATCAACGTAGAGCATGAAGAAGTGCTTCTTGTTCCAAGAGTGATCGATTGCAACAGAGTAACATTTAAGTACGGCGTACCAAGAGAAATGAGAGCGCTGCTCAAGGATCTGGAAGCTTGCGGAATGGACTCCGCTACCAGAATGATCAAGGTAGGCGACAGTGAGATCACGCCGAGAGACTTCCTGGTAAAGGTTGTACCTAGCCCAATCGAGCTTGCACCAAGGATGATCGGTAAAGGCTGCGCAGGAACATGGGTAACAGGAATAAAAGACGGCAAAAAAAGATCCGTATACCTGTATCAGATAGCCGACAATCAGGAATGTATCAAGAGATATTCAACCAATTCTGTTGTAGCTCAAACTGCAGTAGGCCCGGTCATCATGCTGGAATTAGCTGCAAAAGGAATCTGGGATATCAAGGGAGTTCACGGACCGGAATCCTTCGATCCGGATCCATTTGTAGAGAGACTGGTAAAATATGAATTCCCTGCTGGAATCAGAGAAATGGATTCCGAATATGCGGATGCATTGAACGAGAAGAGATTGCTGGATGCAGTGAACGACATTAAATAATATAGGCCTTTGATGAAAACAACATAAAACAAGGTCAGATAAAAGTGCCTGACCGGACACCCACCGGTTTGGCATTTTTCTATGGTATTAAAAAAAGCGGCACAGCCGCTTTTTTGATTTTAATTGTTCACGCTATCTGGATTCAAAGACCGTCTTTGCCTTTTTCATGATTTCGGATACGGGCAGATGCTGCGGGCAATGATCCTCACAAGCCTTACAAGATTCGCACACGGAAGGTCTTCCCTTTGGGGAGACCCATGCGTTGAAATCCTGCATTATTTTTTGATTGCCTTCAAATACAAACCAGTCATTGTACCGCTCAATAATGTCGGGGATATCGATTCCCACAGGACATGGCATACAGTATTTGCATCCGGTACAGGAATACTGAATCAGGTTATTGTATTCGCCGGCTACGCTTTTGATGATCTTATGTTCTGTTTCAGTCAAACTGTTCGGCTCGGCTTCACTTAAAATCCGGATGTTTTCGTCAAGCTGTTCCATGCTGGACATTCCGCTTAATATGGTGAGCACCTCCGGGAAGTCGGCAACCCATCGAAGGGCCCACTCGGCCGGTGTTCTTTTGACGGGAGCCTGGCTCCAGAAATCCCGAATGCTTTGCGGCAAGACGTCTGTAAGCTTTCCGCCTTTTAAGGGTTCCATGACAATAACCGGGATATTCAGAGACCCGGCCAGTTTGAGACCCTTTACTCCCGCCTGGAAATCCGTATCCATATAGTTCAATTGGATCTGGCAAAAATCCCAGGGGTATGCTTCGATCACTTCTTTGAATACATCAAATTCGTCATGGAAGGAAAAACCGATCTGTTTGATTTTGCCCTCGGCCTTTTTCTTTTCCAGATAGGCCATGGTATTGAATTCTAAAGCTCTCTTCCATATACCGGCATTGATATTGTGAACCAGATACATATCGATACAGTCCACATCCAACCTTTTCAATTGATCATTAAAAATTTTATCAACGTCTTCCTCGGTACGAGCCATCCAAAGCGGCATTTTATCGGCGAGGAAGACCTTTTCCCGATAACCGTCCTTCAATGCCTTACCCGTAACGACTTCGCTGAATCCGTCATGGTACATGTAAGCCGTATCCACATAATTGACACCCCTGTCGATGGCCGAGCGGATCATCCTGATCGCTTCTGCTTCATCTATCTTTGCAAAATCACCGTTTATGACCGGGAGTCTCATGGTTCCAAAACCGAGCAAGGAGATTCTTTCTTCCATTTTCATAAAGGTTCTATATTTCATAAATAACACCTGCCTTAATTTTTTTGCTGATCCATACGTTAGCACATTTTTTTTCGTATTAACTTTAACATTTTACCATATCTCAGGGAAAATGCGATATAATAAACGCAAATAATTAAATTCGGCTTCGCCTTTTTTCCGCAGCTTTAGCTGCAATGGAAAAACGGACAGCAGCGAGTGAAGCGAGTCGGAGGCGAAGCCGTTGCCGCAAGGAAGCGTTTATTGCGTCATGCTTTAAAGCGAAATTGCATGACTAAATAAACGCAAATAATTAATAGAACAGGAAAGACGGCAATGATCAAAGAAAAACTGGATGATTTTATAAAAAAAGCCCTTGTCAACTACGATCTGCCCGGACTGGCAGTGGGTATTCGGATCGGGGAGGAAAGCAGCGACCGCAGCAGTGGGTTGATTTACCGCAACGCAGTGGGCTACAAGGATATCGTAGACAAGAAACCCCTTCTTCCGGAGCATATCTTTCATATGGCTTCGGTAACAAAGCTTTTTGTTGGCACCTCAATCCTGCAGTTGTGGGAAAGGGGCTTGCTTGAACTGGACGGACACCTTACAGACTATCTCCCGTGGTTTGGGATGAAGGATGAACGCTATCGGGAAATTACCATACGCCAGCTTCTCAGTCATACCTCCGGCATGCCGGATGTGAAGGATTATGAATGGGACAAGCCGGAAATCGATGAAGGTGCGCTGGAACGTTACGTACGGTCTTCCGAGGTGAAGGACGCCCACCTGCTTTGGGCTCCCGCTGAAGGCAGGTTTTCCTACAGCAATATTGGATATGAAATTCTGGGAACGGTAATTGCTGCGGTTTCCGGGATGTCCTTTGAGGACTATGTGAGGAGAAATATTTTTGAACCCCTCGACATGAGCAACTCCAATCTGCTTTCCTACGAACGTGGAATTTACGACGAGAACGGACCGGATGAGGATCTCTGCACTCCTCATGAAAAGGATGAAGAAAAGAATATCGTCCGGTCGGAGCATTTCCCTTATAACCGTGCCCATGGGCCAAGCTCGACCCTGACATCCAATGTTCTGGATCTGGGAAAGTGGGCAGAAGCACATTTGAAGCACCGTTTGCTGAAAAAGGAGACCTATGAGCTTGCCTGGAAAAAGCAGACATTGGTGCCGAACAACGGCGAATTTATTTGTTTAAGCTGGTTCCGAAGGGAGCAGAACGGATTTGTTCTTTACGGCCACGAGGGGACGGATGACGGTTTTCGCGCCAGCTTTTGGCTCTGTCCGGAACTGGAGCTTTCCATCTCCGTTTGCTCCAATATCTCCGGTTCCCCGGTGAAAAAAATCAATAAGCAGATCTTCGATCTGCTGACTTAGATATTTCAATGTTAAAATCGTATGTGTTAATATATGAAAATACTATTTATTATGGATTGTTGAAAACAATTACAACCATTGAAAGGAGAAATGATCATGTCACAAATGAAAGAATTGTATGAGAAAGTAGCGGCAGAGAGCGCACTGCAGGTAGAATTTGCAGCGATTATGAAGGAAGCTGAAAAAGCAGATGCTGATGCCACGCAGGGAAAACTAATTGCTTTCGCTAAGGATGCAGGATACGATGTAACGATGGAGGAATTGCAGACTTTCTTTAAAGAACTGGTAGCGCCGAAAGAAGGGGAATTGTCAGATGGGGAACTGGATCAGGTGGCCGGAGGAAAAACAACAGCGGGAGATATCTGGAATGGAGCCAAGACAGAATGGCACTGGTTCAGTGACGAACCGGCTGATAAAGCATGGCAACGCTGGGGCGGAATAATCGGCGGCTGGTTTTAAAGTGGCAATTATTAATGGCTGAAATTAATGTGACTGTGAAATAATTTTAATGAATAGATAGAAGCAAAGAAAGAGCATAGAAATAATCTAAGCTCTTTCTTAATTAGTGATTTTAGTATTTAATGAACATGGATCCGGGTGCGCCACAGATGATGCATTTTTCCGGAACAGCTTTTTCGATATTGCCGCATACAGGGCAGAGATAATAGAAGACTTCTTCTGTTTGGTCAATGTTTTCCAACGCTTCTTTGTAAAGTCTTGCGTGAACTTCTTCGGCTTTCATGGCAAATGTAAAAACAGTGATGGCTGCCTTGTTTCCTTCTGCTTCTGCATCCTTGATAAAATCCGGATACATGCTTTGATATTCATGAGTTTCGCCTGCAACAGCATCTTTCAGATTATCATTCGTTGCCCCAATTTTGCCCGCGACTTCAAATTCCTTAAGCGCATGCAGGGTTTCCGCGTCGGAAGCTGCCTTAAAGAGCTTTGCTGCATTGAGCTTTCCTTCGGCCTCGGCTTTCTTAGCATATGCGGTGTACTTTCTGTTCGCCTGGGATTCACCGGCAAAAGCTTCCATTAAATTGTTCAGTGTTTTTTCCATTTCATTACCTCCATATTATACTTTCATTTTAAATAATTTATTTTAGCCTGGTTATGCCAGGCATACGGACACTTTATTAAAAAATCGGTTAATTTTTATTTGAAAGGCACATCGGGCAAGTACCTTTGAAATATATATTTTTATCCCTGATGCTGAAGTTTTTCAGATCACCCGTTTGCAGGGACGCCATATCGGTGTTGAAATCATAAATCGTACCGCAGGATTCACATTTAAAATGGCCATGATCTTCCACTGTGATATCATACCGTATTTCGTTATCCTCGATATTGACCACTCGGATCATTCCTGCATCCGCCAAAGTGTTTAACGTACTGTAGACGGTTGTCTTTGACAAAGAGGGAATCTCCTCATGAAGACCGGTATAGATCTGATCCGCCGTCGGATGAGTCTTATGGCTGGTCAGATACTCCAAAACCTTTAGCCTTTGATGAGAAAGACGTATGTTTTTTATTTTTAATTCATTTGTCAGATCCTCATAGGATTGCTTCATGTTAGCCCACCTCCATCAATCAGCATCGGTATTTATATCTTGTAATCATTTCAACTTTGAAATGGTTACAATCTATTTATACCAATTTATGAAGAAAGCAAACATAGAAATTAAAAAAATTAATTTCAAATACAAAACAAAATCCCTGCATCATTATGTGCAGGGAATCGATCTTTAATCCTGAGCAATATAAATCAGGAATTCAGGAAATCAAGAAAATCGGAAAAGTCGTCGAAATCGCTTTGAATGAACTCATACAGGATGGGTTCCTTAAATTCATATTTTGCTGTAGGGATGATGCAAGTGCTGACTTCGCTTTTGCTTAGTGCCTTCTCGATTTCATGGATCTCGTTGAGGCTGTAGGCTGCAATGATGAGCTGGCCAAAATCTGTTGCATAGTAAAGTCCGTGGATATCCTCGTTGAGACGGAAGACTTTTCTGTTTACATGATCGTTGCTCTTGTTGAATTCCAGATACAAGCGACCATTTTCATGCACGGTCTGCATACTGTTGGCGGACAGACTGGTAAAACGCTTCAAAAAATCATCCAGCTCCGTCAGGATCTCATAGACGGTAATAAATTCCGGATGGTTGAGCATCATGGCCGCTTCCGCGGAAGTGACAAAGAAGGAGGAACGCTTTTTTGTCCCGGAGACCTTGCCTTCCTCCAAATAGATTTCAGACACCACCAGCTTATACTTTCCGTCATATTCGATGAGAGATTCGCAAAGATAGGAGCACCCATTTTCATCGAAAAATTCTTCGACGCTGTTCTTGCATAAGGTCGCGCCCTCTTCCTCCGGGAGGATATCCAAAGGGAGATCGTCCGTTGCCAGATAGGCTCCCGCTTCAAAATCTCTGCCGAAGACTCGCATGAGAAAATAATTGATCAGATGATACTCCGACAGGATGGGTGTGCATAATTTATCGATTAGAATCTCATTTTCACTATCGGATAAGGAAACCGGCTCTTCCAGCAAAAAGCTGAATTCATTTTTCCCGTCCGGTAATGGTATGGAAAGCGCTTCATTCATTGCAATATATTTCTGAACTAAATAGGTCGCTTCGCGTTCATTGACATTGACCTTGTTTCCGCCCAGCCCTCCGATGAGAGCCTGCTCCGTCATCGTCAAGGCTTCTGTGTCGCTGCCCAGAAGGCTTTTATAGGTTTCAAACCCGTATTCCTCTGCGTCAAAATAAAAAAACTGATGAAAATCAGATGCAAATTCTGTATTGGATAATTCCCAGTGAATATACAGGCCGATAACCCCCATCAGCCTCGTATCTGTTATGAATCCGGAAAGAAATCTTCTGCGGTTGTTTGTGAGTGCCGCCGCCGCCCCTCCCTTGATGACCGTAAATTTTCGTTCTGCCAATGGCTCTTCCTCCTCAAATCCCAAAAAAAATTCCTATGTAGGTTAAGTATACCCATTGACATTTAAAAAATCAAGGGATATAATATCACTCAGTAAAAACTAAATAATACCTTATCAAGAGCGGCTGAGGGAATAGGCCCTGCGAAGCCCAGCAACCTGCGTATCTATGAAGATAGATAAAAAAGGTGCTAAATCCTACGGAATTTTTATTCTGAAAGATGAGGATCTTAACAAATATGATAACCTCTTCAATTAGAAGAGGTTTTTATTATGTATTTGGGGGTATTAAGTAGTAAAAAGAGCACAATCTAATCTAAGGATAACGAAGTGAATTGTTCACACCAGGAGGAAAAAAATGAAAAGATTATTTACATCAGAATCAGTAACAGAAGGGCATCCGGATAAACTTTGCGACCAAATTTCAGATGCGATACTGGATGCAATTTTTGAAAACGACCCAATGGGCAGAGTAGCCGCTGAAACGACCGTCACCACAGGTCTGGCAATGGTAGTAGGAGAGATCACCACGAGTTGTTATGTTGATATTCCAAACCTGATCAGAAAGGTTATTTGTGAAATAGGATATACAAAAGGCGAATATGGCTATGACGGAAACACCTGCGCAGTTATGACTGCCATCCATGAACAGTCCGGAGATATCGCAATGGGTGTTGACAAGGCTCTGGAATGCAAAGTGAGCATCGGCTGCGACGTGGAGGACACGATCGGTGCCGGAGATCAGGGAATCATGTTCGGTTTTGCCTGTAATGAAACACCGGAACTGATGCCAATGCCGATTTCTCTGGCGCATAAGCTTGCCA
>CAZTEH010000018.1:0-48611 GCA_964612345.1 uncultured Oscillospiraceae bacterium
TTCCATGAATAAGTTCGCCAACAATTTGTTTCATAAAGTTGGCGAGCTACTAATAGCCAGAAACAGGATAGGACGCCAATAATGATAGGTTTTGATAATGTGACAAAGTCATACGGAACGAATATCGGTATCCAGGATGTGAGTATCAAAATAGACAAGGGCGACTTTGTATTTTTAGTCGGACCTAGCGGCGCAGGAAAGTCCACCTTTATTAAACTCATTTTGAAAGAAATTGATGCGGACAAAGGAAGCATCAAGCTGAACGGAATGGAAATTACCAAGATTTCCAATCGGGAAATACCGAAGCTTAGAAGAAATACAGGTATTGTTTTCCAGGATTTCAGGCTTTTGCCCAAGAAAACAGTCTTTGAAAATGTTGCCTTTGCTATGGAAATCATACATACGAGCCAACGTTCCGTCCGCAGACAGGTGCCTCAGGTACTCAGTCTCGTAGGAATCAGCTCAAAAGCAAGTAAATATCCACATGAGCTCTCTGCAGGGGAACAGCAGAGAGTAGCCATTGCGCGTGCAATCGTAAATAATCCCACGGTGCTGATTGCGGACGAGCCCACAGGAAATCTTGATCCGGATACCGCATGGGAAATCATGAGACTTTTGGAACAGATCAATCTGCGCGGGACTACGATCGATAGGGTGACCCTGGATAGGGATTCCGGGTATAAAATGGGGAAGGGGGAATTGGCCATCGATAAAGGAGGCTTTGTCCGGGAGTATGCCAGCGGAGGCTACGGGGCATACGAAGACGAAAGATTGAAGGATTGTGTTCTCTCAGGAGGTGTATTTAGCGACGATGATAAATAGTTGGGGTTATGCCGTAAAGCAGGCATTCAAACAAGCTTTCAGAAACAGAGCAATGAGCGTGGCATCGATGTTTTCCATCACCGCTATGCTATTAATATTAGGTTTATTTTTTATATTGGTCGTCAACATCAATATGGTATCAGAAACAGCAAAGAAACAGTTCGATACCATTCAGGTTTATCTCTTGGATGAGACTACTTATGAACAGGCATCCGACATGCTGTCAGAGATGGACGGGAATGAGGGAGTAAAAGAAGCCTCTTATTTATCCAATGAGGAGGCCATGGCAACATGGAGAGCGAAATGGGGCGATAACGCATATCTGCTCGACGGACTGGAAAACAATCCTCTGCCAAATTCACTGCTCATCAAGGTAACCAAGCTGGAAGCGGCAGATGCAGTCGTGGCAAAGATAAAAACCTTTGAAGGGATCGAGGATATCAAATATTACAAGGATACGGTGGATCAGCTCATGAAGGTGACGGGCCTCATCCAGGTCGGAGCAATGATCGTAATCATCTTCCTGGTGATCGTTGCCGTGGTCGTAGTATCCAATACCATAAAATTGACGGTACTTGCCAGGGAACGGGAAATCAGCATTATGAAATATGTTGGAGCGACCAACTGGTTTATCCGGGGACCGTTTTTAATTGAGGGGATCATAATCGGAATTCTATCCGCATCCGTTTCGGTTGGTATCATCAGCTTTATCTATTATAAAATTATAGAATTGATCGGACCGGAATTCTTCGTCATGCTTTCAACAACAATGGTGCCGGGCTCCTTCCTGGTGATCCATCTCGTGTGGATTTTCCTGGCACTTGGCGTCAGCATCGGGGCTTGCGGAAGCATCGTTTCAATGAGAAGATTTTTAGATACTTAATGAGGACGTGTCGGTAAAACGAAAACTGAAGGAGGGTGCTCAGCTCGCATAATGGATTGGAGCGAGCGCCGAAGGGAACCATGGGTTCCCTAGCGGAGCGGCACCAGCCGCCGAGGGGGAGTACATAGTGAAGAGAATTATTTCATATGTTTTCATGTTTGCATTATTTGCCACTTTGATCACGGCAGGAGTAACCTATGCGGGCAATGAAGAGCAGGACCTGAACAACATTAATAACCAGATCAACCAGACACAATCGCAGCTCAACGCAGGAAAGAAGCAAGAGAAACAGCTGAGCAATCAAATCAAACAATTGGAATCCCAGATCAATGCTACCGAAAATGAAATTAATAATTTAAAAGGTGATATAAATAAAACGATGCAGCAAATCAATGTTGTGCAGACAAACCTTGCCACGGTCGAACAGGAAATGGCAGTTCAGAACGAGGAACTGCAGAAGCGGCTGAGGACGATGTATAAAAACGGAGACGTTGGATTAGTACAAATCCTCCTTGGCTCTGAAGATATCACCGATTTTATGACCAACATGGATATGGTCCAGAAAATCTTCGACAATGACGTTGAAGTTCTGAAAATCATGGAGGAACAGCATAAGCAAATAGAAGCACAGAAAAGAGAGCTGGAAGGTCTCCAGGCGCAATTAGTTTCCGAAAAGCAGCAGGAAGCAGATAAACAGGCTTCTCTACAGGCATCCCGAGGAGAGGTTGCAAATCTGAAGGCACAGGTAGCTAGTGATAATAAAGCTTTGGCAGCAGAAATAGATGCATTGAACGCGGAAGCGAATCGCTTGATTGAAGAAATCAAAAAACTGCAAGGGGACCAAGCTTATGCAGGCGGTGAATTTGCATGGCCGTCAGCCAGCAGTACCAGGGTTACCTCGGAATTCGGCAATCGCGTTCACCCGATTTTAAAAATTAATAAATTACATACCGGTCTAGATATCGGAGCAGCATCAGGTACCAAGGTGCTTGCAGCCAATAAAGGAACGGTAATAAAAGCCGGCTGGAACAATAGTTATGGGAACGTCGTTATGATTGACCACGGTGGTGGAATCGTTACTCTTTATGCCCACAACAGCAAATTACTTGTGAGTACCGGTGATGTGGTTGCTAAGGGCCAAGCTATAGCACTGGTAGGCTCCACGGGACAATCTACAGGTCCGCATATCCATTTTGAAGTGCGTGTGGATGGCCAATATAAGAACCCAAGGGGTTGGTTGTAATATGAATGCAATTCACCCAATTATTCGTGAAATTCTGAACAAGAGAGGTTTCGCGGAAGAAGCAGAGATCCTTGAATTTTTATCAGAAAAACCAAATTTGACTTATGATCCATTCCTGCTGAAAAATATGGAAGCAGGGGTGGATTTCCTATTGTCGTCCATTCAGCAGAAACGGAAGATCTGTATCTACGGTGATTATGATGCTGACGGAGTAACCTCCATCAGTCTGCTGATAGAGATTTTATCCCATCTAACGGACAATCTGACCTATTATATCCCTTCCCGCTTTGACGAAGGCTATGGTCTGAATAAGGATGCCATTGATCTGATCCGGAGACAGGGAGCGGATCTGATTCTGACCGTTGACTGCGGAAGCGTTTCTTACGAGGAAGTGGAATATGGGAAAAGCATCGGAATAGATTTTATTGTTACGGATCATCATAATATCAACGACAAGCCTGCCAACTGCATTTTGATCAATCCGAAACAGGAGGACTGCGCTTATCCATTTAAGCACCTTGCAGGCTGCGGAGTCGCATTCAAACTGGCCCAGGGGATACAAAGAAAAGCCGGTCTTCCCAAATCCATACTGAACGGGGTATTGGATCTGGTTGCCATCGCCACCATCGGCGATATCGTTCCCTTGATCGATGAAAACAGAACCCTTACCAAATATGGAATGGGAGTCATCAATTCCAGAAAAAGGCCCGGCTTGAACCGGTTGATCGAGGAAGCCGGTTTAACAACAGATAAGATAAAGTCGGAGAATATAGCATATATTATAGTACCCCATTTAAATGCAGCCGGCAGACTACTGGATGCCAGAATCGGGGTAGAGCTTTTGACCTCAAAGGATGAACAGAAGATTACAGAGATCGTTGCGGTTTTGATCCAAAACAACAAAGAGCGGAAAAGAGTCCAGGAGGAAGCCTTCCTGAAGTGCAAGGAGGTTATTGCAGCGGAACTGGAAAATGATTTATTTTACATTATTGCGCCAAAGGACATTCATGAAGGAATCGCCGGCATTGTTGCCGGAAAAATCAAGGATGAATACGGAAGACCGGCAATTATCGTTACCGAATCAGGCGGCGAAGGTTGTCTGAAAGGTACCGGGAGAAGTATCAGCAGTCTGAATCTATATGATATTTTAAAGAGGCATGATGAGCTTTTCTTGAAATTCGGCGGCCATTCCGGAGCTTGTGGATTCCTTATGAAATCAGACAATTTGAATGAACTGCGGATTCGGCTGAATCGTGAGATAGAAACACTATATCAGGAGAATTCCGGCCTGTTTGACTCCAGCCTGCCTATCGATCTCACCATTGAGGAAGGGGACATTACGATAAATCTGGCCTTGGAACTGGAAAAACTGGCTCCCTTCGGGTGCCAAAATGAGAGACCGCTGCTTCAAATCAAAGGGATGCAGTTGACGGGCGTCAATTTTATGGGGGCAGAGAGACAGCATGTCCGTTTTTCCGGATCGGGAAACAATGGCAAGGGAGTTCCCTGCATCCTGTTCCAGAAAGCGCAGGATTACAATGATCTTCTGCTGAAGGGTGAACTGCTCGATCTTGCCGGATACCCGGATATCAATGTCTGGAACGGAGAATCAAAAATTCAGTTTGTATTAAGATGCATCTCGTGTTAAACTATACAATCGTGGAGGGAATGAAATGTTCATGATGAAAAAACGAAACTTAATCTTTATCATTGTAATTGCAGTTCTGGTCGGTGCATTGGCAACAGGCGGAGCTATCTACTTAGTGGGTTATGCATCGGGCGGATATATGGCAGTCACGAATGATGAATATAATAATTACAAACTGATGAAAGAGAAATACGGCAAATTAGCCGAGCTGGAACAATACATACAGGAAAAATACTATGTTCCTGTGGACGAAGATAAATTGACAGAAGGTATGTATAAGGGCCTCTTCTGGGGCATCGGAGATCCTTACTCCGCGTACCTGACGGAAGAAGAATATAACGACATTATGATTTCCACAACAGGAGAGTACCAGGGAATCGGCGTTACCATCGCACCGGACGACACCGGTCTGATTAATGTCGTCTCACCCATCGACGGGTCGCCTGCCGAGGCAGCGGGAATCAAGTCGGGAGATAAAATCATCAGCGTCGGAGGCAAAACCTATGATGCTGCCAGTATCGACCAGGCTGTGGCTGCCATGCGAGGGAAACCCGGCACGAAGGTGGACCTCGTAATTTTACGGGGCGGGAACGAGCTTGAAATCAGTATTACACGTGCGAATATTGTCATGCAGTCCGTACGTTCGGAAGTGCTGGATGGAAATATAGGCTATATCCGGATCAGCTCTTTCGAAGAAAAGACTGCAGAAGATTTCAAGCAGCAGCTCAGGGATATGGAACTGAAGCGCGTCACTGGGCTTGTGATCGATTTGAGAGACAATGGAGGAGGCCTGGTTGATTCCAGCATCGATATTGCAGATATGCTGCTCGATGAAGGCGTTGTGACCTATACGGAGGACCGAAAAGGAAACAAGGATTACTATAAGTCGGCATCCGACAAGACCGAGCTGCCTTATGTAGTACTTGTCAATGGAGGAACGGCAAGTGCTTCCGAGATACTGACAGGCGCAATCAAGGATCATAAGGGCGGAAAAATTGTTGGAACTACAACCTATGGAAAGGGAATTATCCAAAGCGTAGAACAGCTGTCCAATGGCGATGCGGTCAAACTGACCATCATGCAGTACTTTTCACCGGATGGAAACGTGATCCACAAGGTCGGCATCAAGCCGGATGTGGAAGTGGAAGCCCTTGCGGAAGATACGACGGATAAGCAGCTGGAAAAGGCAATGGAGCTGCTGCAGCAATAAACTGTTCAATAAATAAGCGCCTGGCGTGTGTATTCTTTCGAAAACCGCCGCCTTTCAATGCTTTGCATAAAGGCGGTGTTAGGTTTCACGGTTTTCTATGAGAACGCACACGCCAGGCGCTTTTGTTTAACATTTATTATCAAAGCAGTTGAAAAATAAGGAATAATAAATAAAAGCCCGGCTAAAGGCATGATTAACTATACTTTTAGGCCGGGCTTTTATAATGCTCAGTGTGCTGTTGCACCGCAAATACGATCACATTATTTGCTGGGATTGCTCCGCAATCGACGAAAAAACCGATTCGATTCGGTTGAAAATATAGTAAAAATGCTCAACGATTTGCTTGTGTAACAGCACTGTTGAGCATCTAAATAACTCCAAAATATAATAGCCTTGTCGTCTTATTTTTTTAACTTACAGTCTGACTTCCTTCAGCAGCTTTAGATATACTTCGACGCCGGCGCAGAGCACCTCCTCATCAAAATCGAAGGTATTGCTGTGGAGCGGGATGTTGGTGCCGGTGCCCAGAAAAAGGAACAAACCCGGTACTTCTTTCTGATAACACGAAAAGTCCTCGGCAAGCATGAATGGTTTTTCAAATGTATGGAATCCAAAATCCGAAAGGAGTTCTTTCGCCTCCTCAAACAGCTGAAGATCATTGATCACCGCAGGATGGCCGTCATGGCGTCCGATTGTAATCCTGCAATGGTAGTTTTCTTCATAGTTTGCCGCAATCTCTTCCATTCTGCGGAATAGGAAATTGCCGGTTTCTTCATGGAAGCAGCGTACCGATCCCTGTAAAACCGTTTTGGCGGAAATTGCATTCCGGACCGTGCCGCTTTCCATTTTTCCGAATTTTAAAAGCCGGTATTCGGAAGCCGGGATTTCCTGTTTTTCCATTTGATAGAGCTCGTTGACGAATTGGCAGCCGATAGCAAGTGCATCGATTCCCTGCTCCGAATAAGCACAGTGTGCGCTTTTCCCTTCGATAAGAATATCCAGATTGCTGGATTTTGCCATAAATTCATTGGCTCTTGAGCCGACGGCATTCTTTTCGAGCATAGGCCACAGATGAAAGCCGTAGATTCGTTTCACCCCGTATTTTGAAAGGATCCCCGTTGCACAGATATCTCCGGCTCCTCCGGTGGTCTCCTCGGCGGGTTGGAAGATGAGAAGCACATTATGGGGCAGGGTATGAATGATCTGATCCAATTCCCACGCAAGTGCGAGCAGCATTGCCATGTGTCCGTCGTGACCGCAGGCGTGCATTGCTCCTTTATGAACGGAGCAATAGGAGACACCCGTTTCCTCGAGGACAGGAAGTGCGTCCATATCACTGCGCAATGCGATGGTATGCTCACGATTCCGGCCTTTCCCGCCCTCTTCCTTTGACGGGAAGAACGCGCAGACTCCCCCGCAAACCTCTGTGATTTCACATTCATGCTGTTGTAATTGTTCGAGAATGTATGCTCTTGTTTTATTTACTTCAAATCCGAGCTCCGGGATACGATGGAGCTCTTGACGGTATTTTTGCAATAAGCTGTTCATAAGACTCCTCTTAATCGTTAGTATTGTTATCTGAAACTATAGAATAGGCACACAAAATAGTCAAGTCAAAAATCCCTTATAGGGCGATTTCCGTATAATGGATTGCATAAAATTGTCGAAAATATTAAAAAAACACTTGCAATAGCGGAAAATATAAAGTACACTAAATTAATTATTGTTGATAGAGGTCGCGAAGTAAAAGAAGATATGAAGAGCCGGCGGGCTGTGACTCATATCGGAGGTATCCTTCGCCGAACCCGGTTTTTAGGCATAAAAATTGTGGTGGGGTCATGGTAAACAGCCATGGAACTGTCTACGCTTGTAGATGCGCTATCCTTAATGACTAAGTTTAGTTTATGAACATCCTTTCATTAGGATGGATAATGCTATTTGAGTCAGTAAGGGAAGCTTACTGGCTTTTTTATTTCTGTAAAGGATGCCGCTGAAGGCGGGATCTGCTGAATAAAAAGCCGCCTGAGCGGCTTTAAAATTACCCTTCACAGCAATATATGTAAAATATAGGAATAAAAGTAATACTATTTTGAAAGCGAGGTGCTGAAAATGAGGAATAACAAGACCATAAAAAACGGAATACTGGAAATAGGAGGCGTTTCCTCAATTAAGCTGGCAAACGCCTGCGGAACTCCATTATTTGTATACGACGAAGAAAAGATCGAGAAACAAATGCAGGAATATAAACAATATTTCCAATCGGAGCTGTTCGAAACGGAAGTGATCTATGCATCGAAAGCATTCACATGCAAAGCGTTGCTTCATAAGTTAAAACAATATGGATTCGGCTTGGATGTGGTCAGCGGCGGAGAACTGTATCTCGCAGGACAATCCGGTTTCCCAATGGAACAGATTTATTTTCACGGGAACAATAAAACGGAAGCCGAGCTTGAAATGGCGTTGTCTTTTGGGTGCAAAACGATCGTCGTCGACAGTATCATGGAATGCCGAAAGCTCACGGAACAGGCGGACCGTCTGAAAAAAAAGGCAAGTGTTATGATCCGGATCAACCCCGGCATTGCGGCACATACCCACAAATATATCATAACCGGTGATCTTGATTCGAAATTTGGTGTGACACTCCGGGAGGAGGATGTCATTCTGGAAATGATCGATCTGATCAATTCCAGCAGTTTTACAAGTTTTAACGGTTTCCATGTTCATATCGGTTCCCAGATCTTTGATCTAAGGGCCTACGATGCGGTCATTGAGAGGATAATGAAATTTATCAAAAAGCTGAAAACCAAGCATATGATAGAAATAAGCCATCTTGATCTCGGAGGAGGGTTTGGAGTCCGTTATACGGAGGAAGACGAACCAAACACCGTAAAGGAGGTATGCCTCAGGATCATCGATAAATGTGAAGCTGAGCTGAAAAACAATGAACTGCAGCTTGAGAAAATCATGATTGAACCGGGCAGGTCCATTGTTGCCGAGGCGGGCTGCACGCTCTACCGAGTGGGTTTTTTGAAGGAAACTCCGAATAAATCCTATCTTTTTATCGACGGTGGCATGACGGATAATATCAGAGTTGCCTTATACGATGCAAAGTATGAATGTGATCTGGCCAATAAAATGGATCTGGAAAAATCGAAGAAATACACCGTCGCCGGAAAATGCTGCGAATCGGGGGATATCCTGATTGAAAATGCAATGCTTCCGGAAGCGGAACCCGAAGATGTATTAATTGTTTATGGAACGGGCGCCTATGGATATTCCATGGCAAGCAACTACAACAAGCTGAATAAACCGGCAGTGGTTTTTGTCAAAGGCGGAAAAGCCCGTACAGTAATAAAAAGAGAGAGTTACAGTGATCAAATACGTTTCGAAACTGATGAGGAGGTAATCGTATGAACGTAGTACAAAAGTATGGTGGAACAAGTTTAGAGAGTATAGAAAAAATTCGTGCCGTCGCGAAACACATTGCTTCCCTTCGAAAAGAAGGCGACGGAATCGTCATCGTAGCCAGTGCCATGGGCAAAACCACAGACGAATTGATCGCATTGGCAAAAGAGGCCGGCGAAGAGGTGCCGAAAAGAGAGCTTGATGCGCTTCTGGCGACAGGGGAACAGAAAACTGTTGCGCTGCTTGCCATTGCACTGCAGAACCTGGGCGTTCCGGCGGTATCCATGACCGGCTTTCAATCCGGGTTTATCACCACAGATCATCATTCCAAGGCACGTATTAAAGAGATCAACACAGAGCGGACAGAGCAGTTCCTGAAGGAGGGAAGGGTTGTCGTTCTGGCAGGGTTTCAGGGGATCAGCGAGGATGGAGATATCACTACCCTCGGCAGAGGAGGCTCGGACACGACCGCAGTAGCCATAGCGGCTCAGCTGGGCTGGGATTGCGAAATTTACACAGATGTGGATGCCATTTTCACCACAGATCCCAAAATCAATCCAAATGCGAAGAAGCTCGACCGGATCACTTATGAAGAACTGATGGAGCTTTCCTCCACCGGAGCGGCGATATTGGAGACGAGAAGCGTGGAATTGGCCAAGAAATATAACGTAAAGATTTTTGTAGGGAAATCATTGGAAAGTAATAAAAGAAAGGGTACGTACGTCATGAATGATAGTATTTATATTGAAGAGATGCCGGTTACCGGTATCAGTATATCGGATGATTGCTCCATTTACTCCCTGAGGGGAATGGAGAACGACGGTATTGTCATTGCAAAGCTGTTCCAGCTCCTTGCCGATCTGCATATCAATGTAGACATGATTTCAAAGCAGACATACGGCGACAATAAATGCACCATATCCTTCAGCTGTACCGATGAACAGGCCAGAGATCTCGACGGAGCAATCGGGAATCATGAAATCCTGAGTGAGATCGCAGTGGAAAAGCAGCCGAACCTGTCCATTCTTTCTCTGGTAGGAGTCGGTATGGCTACTGCAACCGGCGTTGCCAGCAAAGTGTTCTCCATCCTTGCAAAGGAAGGAATCATGTACTACCAGATCACCACTTCGGAAATTTCCATCTCGGTAACCGTGAAAAGAGATGATAAAATCAAGGCTGTCATTGCTTTATGTGAAGCCTTTGGTCTGTAGCCATGATCCGGTTTTCGAAATACCACGGGTGCGGCAATGATTTTATCATTCTGACGGAAGATTCTGTCTCCGACTGGTCTTATCCAGAGCTTACGAAGCAGATCTGCCACAGGCAGCTTGGCATTGGAGCGGACGGATTGATCATAGTAAAGCAGGATCCGCTGGGAATGATATTTTTTAACAGCGACGGAAGCAGAGCGCCAATGTGTGGAAACGGATTGCGCTGTTTTGCAAAATTCTGTTTTGATGAGGGTATCTGCAAGTCGGAAGCCTATTCCGTCGAGACTTTGGCCGGAACCATGTGGGTTCGAGTGATCGGACAGGACCCGTTTCTTGTTGAAGTCAACATGGGAAAGCCGGACTTTGATCCGAAACGCTGCGGGATCAGAACCGGCCAGGAGCGTTTCCTCAAGCAGAAGCTGCAGCTTAGAAACGGCCAAATTGAAGTCAGCAGCTGCTTTATGGGCACGATCCATACTGTCGTATGGATGGAGAAACTGGAGGGCGCGGATCTGGAAAAGCTGGGTGAGGAAATATCCAATCATCCGGTCTTCTCGGAGAAAACAAATGTGAATTTTGTTCAAGTTTTAAGCCGTAAAACTTTGAAACTGATAACCTATGAGCGGGGAGCAGGCATGACCTTTGCCTGCGGAACAGGCGCCTGTGCCAGCGTAGTCATAGGAGCGACGGAAGATCGATGTGAGAGGGATGCTTATATCCTGCTGCCTTACGGACAGCTTCGCATTGAACAAAAAACAAACGATGAAGTAATGATGACAGGCCCGGCGGTCAGGACCGCACAGGGGTGTTATGAAAATAGCAGTAGAAATCAACAAATCAGAGATTTGTGATTTCCTTGCATAAGTTCGCCGACAATTTGCTCTGCAAATTGGGCGAGCTAGTAAAGGAGGGGAGTGAAACTTATGATAAGAGGATCGATTGTTGCCTTGATTACGCCGTTTCATGAAGATGGCAGCGTAAATTATGATAAGCTTCGGGAACTAATCCTTTGGCATATAGGGGAAGGAACCGACGGAATATGCATCTTGGGAACGACAGCGGAAACACCGGCACTGACCGTGACGGAGCGAGACCGGATCGTCGAAATATCCATTGAGACTGCAGATAATAGAATTCCGATTATTGTGGGGAGCGGCTCAAATAATACCATGGTTGCAAAGGAACAGAGTATCAAGTATGAAAAAATGGGAGCCGACGGCCTCCTTGTAATCACGCCGTACTATAACAAAACCAATAAGGCGGGAATGATTTGCCACTTTACCGAGATCGCAGACGCAGTTTCTATTCCCGTCATTCTGTACAATGTGCCGGGCCGGACAGGCTGCAGCCTCACTTACGAGGCATTGAAGGAATTGTGCCAGCATAAGAATATTGCAGGGATAAAAGAAGCAAGCGGAGACATTTCTTTTGTCATGAAAGTCGCAAGACTGGCAGGGGAGAATTTCGCTCTCTATTCGGGAAATGACGATATGATCGTTCCCCTGATGGCCGTTGGTGGAGCCGGAGTCATCTCAGTGGCTGCCAACATTATCCCAAGAGAAATCCATCAGATGACAATGGCATATTTAAACGGCAACGTGGAGCTGGCAAGGCAGATCCAGCTGAAATATCTTGAATTCATCAACGCCCTGTTTATTGAAACAAATCCGATTCCGATCAAGGAAGCGATGAATTATATGGATAGGAACGTGGGCAAATACAGACTGCCTTTATACGAGATGGAAGACGGAGCGAAAGAATACCTCATCGATACCATGAAAGTACTCTTTGATGAGGAAGGAATGCGTGAAGCGGTATGAAAATCGGATTGGTAGGCTATGGAAAAACGGGACAGATGGTCAAGAGAATCATCGATGAAACGGCTGGAATGGAATGCACCGGAATCGTCAGCTCAAAGTATTTAAAAGACCTTTCCGACATCAGCGAGAAAACAGATGTGATCATTGACTTCAGTCATCCTTCCAATCTGGATAGGATAAAGGAGTATGCGGAACGGAATCCTGTGGCGCTGGTTTTAGGCACGACCGGGTATCATCCGGAGCAAATCGAAAAGATCAAAGTGCTGGCTGAAACAGTTCCGGTGGTTTATACCGCAAACTTTTCACTGGGTATCACGATTTTTCAGCAGGTACTCAAGCAGATCACTCCGATATTAAGAGATACGTTTGATATTGAGCTGATTGAAAAGCATCACAAAATGAAGCTGGATGCACCCAGCGGAACAGCAAAGATGCTGCTCACAGCGATGGGAGAAGGCGAAGAAATCGGAATTCATTCGGTGCGAGTCGGCACAATCGCCGGAGAGCATACGGTGCTATTCGCTGGGGATGATGAAATCCTCGAAATCACCCATCGGGCCGGATCAAACAAGATCTTTGCGACAGGAGCAGTTCTTGCGGCGCAGTTCGCGGTCCGACAGGCTCCGGGATTATATGACATGAACGAGGTACTGTTTAATAGTAAATGACATACTGTTTTAAAAGAGGTGGCAGAATGAATGCAAATGAAATTATACAATATATCAGCAATTCGGAGAAAAAGACGCCGGTCAAGGTTTATATAAAAGAAAAGAGACCGCTCCCCTTTGAGAATTGCAAGATCTTTGGCAGCACGGACCGAATCGTTTTCGGGGAATGGTCCGATATCAGACCGGTCATCGAACAATATGCCGCTGACATCGAAGAAATCGTCGTGGAAAGCGACCGTCGGAATTCGGCGATTCCCATGCTGGATATCAAGAATCTCAATGCCAGGATCGAACCGGGCGCTATTATCCGGGAGCATGTGGAAATCGGAGATCGCGCCGTCATCATGATGGGCGCGGTGATCAATATCGGAGCGGTCATTGGAGAAGGAACGATGATCGACATGAATGTAGTCCTTGGCGGAAGGGCAACGGTGGGAAGGAATTGTCATATCGGAGCCGGAAGTGTATTGGCAGGCGTTGTGGAGCCGCCATGTGCGAATCCTGTTATCATAGAGGATGATGTGCTGATCGGAGCCAATGCGGTAGTTCTGGAAGGCATACGGGTAAAAAAAGGCGCCGTTGTGGCAGCGGGGGCCATTGTCATCGAGGATGTCCCTGAAAATGCAGTAGTAGCAGGGATCCCGGCAAGAATTATCAAAATGAAGGATGAGAAAGCGAAACAGAAAACGGCGCTGGTGGATGCGTTAAGAGAACTATAACTTCACATAAAAATTGATTGGACAAGCATAAGAGGATGCCGATATGGCATCCTCTTATGAATTTTTATAGTATTAGGATTTTATTATTTTTTAAGCTGCATTTCTCTTCAGGTACTTTACGAAGACAAACAATTCATGGAACCAGAGCGGAGCCGTCGACAAGGCGATCAGTGAAATCCATTCCTTGATGCTCAATTCAGCTGTTCCGAATATGTCGATGAGCCATTGCAGTTCTGTTACACCGATTTGAAGCAGCATGCCCACAGCAAAAGCTACAAGCATCATTTTGTTTTCCAGATGGTTAAAGCGGAAAATCGACCGGTTTAAATTTCTCATACCGATGGCATTGAACAGCTGCGATACGGCCAGTGTTGTAAATGCATAGGTTTGCGAACGGGCATATACGGATTCATCCAGCAGAGCGAGCTTAAGGTTAGCCAGGTTAATGGTCTGACCTGCATCTAACAAGATACTGATTGGCAGTGCCAGGTAAGCAGACAAGGTTATCACTCCGATGACAATACCGAAAAATATGGTGATTGCGTATCCTCCCCGGGCAAACAAGCTTTCCTTCGGGTCCCTCGGCGCATATTTCATGATGTCCGGATCCCCGGAATCGACGCCAAGGGCAAGCCCCGGCAATGAGTCGGTGATCAGGTTTACCCAGAGAATATGAATTGCCTTCAGCGGCGTCGCAAAACCCAGTACAATCGCAACAAACATGGTAATGATTTCACCCAGGTTTGAGGAGAGCAGGAACAATACGGATTTTTTAATATTGTTATATATGTTTCTACCTTCCTCGATGGCCTTTTGTATGGTGGCAAAATTATCATCGGTCAGGACCATGTCGGCTGCGCCTTTTGCTACGTCTGTACCTGTGATGCCCATCGCGACGCCGATATCTGCAGCCTTCAGGGAAGGTGCATCGTTGACTCCGTCACCGGTCATGGATACGATGTGACCATGGGAACGGAATGCGTTCACGATCATAACCTTATTTTCAGGAGAAACTCTGGCAAAGACTCTGAGATTCGGCACAGCTGCATTTAGTTCCTTCTGGTTCATATGACTGAGCATATCCCCGGCAATACATTGATCTTCTCTTTCCGCTATTCCAAGTTCCTTGGCAATGGCAAAGGCCGTATCGATGTGGTCACCGGTGATCATGATTGTTGTAACAGACGCACCCTTGAATATTTCAACAGCATCCTTTGCTTCCGGACGCGGCGGATCGATCATGCCCACAAGTCCAGCAAATATAAGATTTTCTTCAACAGCAGACGCATCATTCAACTTGATAGCAAGGGCGAGAACACGCAACGCCAGGGAAGCCATTTCCTTTGCAGCTGTTTTGATGCTATCCTTGTCTTCTTGAGTGATTGGACGGATGTCGCCGTTTATTATGATAGAATCACAGTTTTCAATAATCCGGTCCATAGCCCCTTTCGTAAAGGCAATCACGTTACCGGCAGAATCCTTATGAACGGTTGTCATCATTTTTCTGTCTGAGTCGAAGGCCTGTTCATTGATTCGCGGTTGGGACTGTTCCTGGGCGCTCTTGCTGATTCCGAGCGTCAGGCCCATATCAAGCAGAGCTAATTCGGTAGGATCGCCAAGTCGGCTATTCCCCTCGATGGAAGCATCGGTGCAGAGGACAAAACCATCAATAAAAAGTTTATCCGTATCATATCGCAGCTCAGAAACATGTCGTAATGCTTCGTCCACGTAAACCTTTGTAACGGTCATCTTGTTCTGGGTTAGCGTACCGGTCTTGTCAGAGCAGACTACACTGACAGAACCGAGCGTTTCCACGGCGGGAAGTTTTCTCACAATGGTATTTACTTTTACCATCTTCTGAACGCCCAAGGCGAGCACGATGGTAACCACGGCAGGAAGACCTTCCGGTATGGCAGCGACCGCTAATGAAATTGCGGTCAGGAGCATTTCCATAATGTCTCTGCCCTGAGCCAATGCAACAGCAAAGAGTGCCACACATAATACAACCGCGAGGATTCCCAGGATTTTGCCCAGATCTCCCAGCCGTTTCTGCAGTGGAGTCATTTCATCCACACTCTCATTGATCATCTTGGCAATCTTACCGATTTCCGTTTCCATACCTGTCCTTACAACGACGCCTTCGCCTCTTCCATAGGCAACACTTGTTGATAGATAGGCCATGTTAAGACGATCACCCAATGTGATATCACCGTCCGCTATGAACCCCGCATCTTTTTGAACGGGTACCGATTCACCGGTCAGAGAGGATTCCTCCACCTTCATGTTAATGGCACTGATCAATCTTAAATCTGCAGGAATGATTCTGCCTGCTTCCAAAAGAACGATGTCTCCGATGACCAGCGCTGAAGCCGGTATTTCAACAGGAAAACCGTCACGCCGAACCAGAGCGGTAGGGCTGGAAAGCTTCTTTAATGCTTCCAGTGATTTTTCCGCTTTTGATTCCTGAACCATTCCAATGACAGCATTCAAAAGAATAACCGCCAATATGATCACGGAATCACTGAATTCCTTTAGAATAAGTGATATGATTACTGCACCAAACAGGATATAGATCATAGGATCCCGAAGCTGCGATAAAAACATCTGTAATTTAGTTTTTGGCTTTTTTTCCTGAAAGGAATTGGGACCATATTTTCCAAGCCGCTCTTCTGCCTCGCGGGCCGTCAGACCTTCCTGGCTGTTTACACCCAGCTGTTCCAGGACTTCATTGATTTTTTGCTGTTCAAACATTTTCTACCTCCGTTGTGAAATGCATTGTGGGGGCCTTTGCGATATGCTATGATACGTGTGATAAAGATATAAAAAAAAGACCTAAACATAACATTTGCATAAAGCAGATTAATTATGTCAAAGTCTTGTTACCTAGCGGGTTTATGACCAGACACTATTGTGTCAGGATGTTGGCTCATAAACTTAAAACTACTCCCTTTGTATACAGTATACTATACTGGAAAAATTATCTGTTGTCAAGTAAAAGAGATGATGATATAATCTACTGTAAAGTGTTAAAGTATTAAAGTCTGTAGACGTTTCAAAGTGATTTTTACTGCGATTAACATAGGAAAGGGATATAAAATGAGTTACGAATCAAGATTTAAGAATGCTGAGATTGACGAGCTCTTTAAAGCGATTTTAGCCCTTGAAACAGAGGAAGATTGTTATCGTTTTTTTGAAGACATTTGCACGATCAATGAAATACACGCAATCTCACAACGGCTGCATGTTGCGAAACTTCTTTATGAGCATAAGACATATAACGAGATCGAAGAGGTTACAAAAGCCAGTACCGCCACCATCAGCCGCATCAACAAATGTCTGATTTACGGGGCTGACGGTTATCGAAGTATATTAGAAAGAATATACCCGAAATGAAAGTAAGAATTGTTTTTATTTTATTTCTAATCATATCTGTTTCTGCTCTTCTATATTACAATTTCCAGGCTGGACTTGAGAGCGACTATTCCAGAAGGGTCGAAATTGTAATATTTATTTTTGTTGTTACCTTTTTCTGTGTCTCCTATATCGTCTATGAATCCTATCGAATCATGTATTCTGAGATGACGGAAAGAATGAACATGATCACGGAAAGTAAAAATGACCTGCAGACCACATACAATAGTTTATCCATGTTTATGATAGAGATTGGATCAGATTATACGATCTTGAATGTAAACGAAGCAGTATGCCGTTACCTTGGCCGGAAACGGTATCATATCATTGGGAAGAACCTTTATTCCGTAATGGGTTTTCAGTATGAAGCAACGGAAATTCTGAAAAGATCCATACAAGAGACGTTCACCAAGAATGCCAGCGGGAAAAGTGAAGTGGAAAGTGACGGGAAGATCTTTGAATTTTTTACCTTTCCGATGCAGGATGCCTCTGAAAAATTAACGAGGGTGCTGCTTATGCTGAACGATGTGACTCAGGTTCGAGCAATGTACCGGCAGATGCTCCAGGAAAACAAAATGACGGCCATCGGTCAGCTGGCGGCCGGAGTGGCGCATGAGATCAGAAATCCCTTGGGCTTGATACGAAATTATTGCCACCTGTTGAAAAAGAGTTCTCCCGAAGACGAAGAATTGAAAAATAAAGCCATCAATATGATGGAAAAAGCAGTGGACCGTTCCAACGATATCATTGATAATCTCTTAAGGTTTTCCAGAATGTCAAACGAAAAATGGAGAGATGTGAATTTAAAGCAGTCCATCCTCTCCATCCTGTCATTTGAAGAGCACACCTTGATTAAGAACAATATCAATGTCACTCTGAATTGTGACGAAGAAATAAATCTCTTTTTGGTTCAGGAATCTGTTGAAATGATCATGATCAATCTGATCATCAACGCTGTTGATGCCATGGAAAGCGGCGGGGAAATCATAATTAATTGCTCGGAAGATGAGGAAGAGGTTACGATAACCGTTTCCGATACCGGTGTGGGCATACCGGAGGAAATACGGGCAAACATCTTCAATCCGTTTTTTACAACGAAAGAAAATCGCAATGGTGCTGGACTTGGATTATACATTGTATATAATGAAATTTGTAAATTGAATGGTAAAATTACCGTAGTGAGTGAAGTTGGAATTGGGACAACCTTTACGATTCTGCTGCCGGTTAAGAGAGGAGAAGCGTCTTATGTATAGAGATCTGAAGATTCTCATTGTAGATGATGAAGAAGCATACTGCGATGTCCTTGCAATGATTACACAAACAGAAGGCTACCAGGTAAAACAATGCACGAAATCAAAAGAGGTAGTTGATATTCTGAAAACAGAGGATTTTGATCTCATCATATCGGATCTGATCATGCCTGAAATGGACGGAGTCAAACTTCTGAAGGAAGTAAAAAAATTCCGTCCCAGCATCTATTTCATCATGATGACGGCATATGGGACCATCGAAAATGCTGTGGAAGCGATGAAACAGGGCGCGTTTACCTATGTTATAAAGGGAAGCGATCCGGAGGAACTGCTGAAGGAAATACAAAACATAAGGAAGCTGAAACAGCTTCAGGAAAAAGAATCCGCCAGTCCGGAAGAACAGAGCGGAGAATTTATGATGCAGACGAAAAACAGCCAGTTCCGCGATGTCCTGGCGATGGCTTCCAAGGCGGCAAAGAGCGAAGTGAATATTCTCATTTTAGGAGAATCCGGTGCGGGTAAGGAAGTAATTGCACAGTATATCCATAATGAGAGCAGCCGCAGCAAAAATAACTTCTATGCCACCAATTGCCACACCTTTTCGGACAGCCTTCTGGAATCGGAACTGTTCGGTCATGAAAAAGGTTCTTTCACAGGTGCTTTAAACACCAGGATCGGCCGTTTCGAGGCGGCTCAGTCAGGTACCTTGTTTTTGGATGAAATCGGCGACGTTCCCATATCCACCCAGGCAAAGCTGTTAAGAGCCATTGAGACAAAAAAAATAAATCGGATCGGCAGCAATGAGGTAATTAAGGTTGATTTCAGACTGATCTCTGCAACCAACAAAGACTTGGCGAAGGAAATCAAGGAGGGTAATTTCCGCGAGGATCTATTTTACCGATTAAGCACGATTATCATACAGGTACCCCCTTTGCGTCAGAGAAAAGAAGATCTTCCGGATTTGATCCAGTATTTTGTGAAGAAAGCACAGGGCACCCTTGGATACGAAAAAATTGAAATCGACAAGGAGATCATGGATTTTCTGCTGCAGTACCGTTATCCCGGCAATGTCAGGGAATTGAAAAATATTATCGACCGCATGGTTGTGCTTAGCGATAACGGACGCATCAAGGCAGACAGTATACCCAATCTGCTCTATTTAAATGAGTCCGATGAGATGGAGAGCTTTTTTGAGTCAAATTATTCTTTGAAGGACATCCGCAGAGGGGTTGAATCCAAATATATTGAAAATGTTCTAAAGAAGAATCTATATAATATCACCAAGTCAGCGAAAGATCTGGACATCAGTACGAGACATCTCTTTAATAAAATATTGGAGTATGGCATCAAGGATCCTTCCGGCAAAGGGGCATTCAAGAATGAGGAATGAAAGACATCGGCTAAAAAGAACGCTGGGTCGGGTCGAGGTCTTTGCATTGGCGTTCGGGACCATGGTTGGCTGGGGATGGATCAGGCTTCCGTCGCAATGGATCGAATACGGTGGGGTTCTGGGAGCTGTTTTAGCCTTCGCCGTTGGCGGCATCATGTGTATTTTTGTCGGTCTTACCTATGCAGAACTGACATCGGCATTTCCTCTGGCGGGCGGCGAGCTGGCCTTTTCTTACCGGGGTATGGGCTATCTGGGATCATGGATCACCGGCTGGACCATTTCCTTTGCGTATATCGGCGTCGCAGCATGGGAAGGGATTGCTCTATCCAGCGCAATCGATTACATGCTTCCGATATCCCATTTCGGATACATATGGAATGTTGCAGGCTTTGACGTTTACTTCTCCTGGTCCTTCATCGGGATCATCGGAGCGGTGATCTTGACGCTGCTGAATATCATCGGCGTAAAGCCTGTGGCGGTCTTTCAGATTTTATTATTAATGGTGATGCTGATTACCGGTATTGTTTTCATTTTAGGCAGCTTTGCCTTCGGCAGTCTGGATAATATGACTCCTGTTATCACAGACGTGAAAGGGTTCGGAATGGTTCTGCTGATGACACCTTCCATGTATATCGGTTTCGACATGGTCTCCAAATCTGCTGAGGAAATGAATATGCCGTTAAAAGATATCGCAAAGGTATTGATCGTATCCATCATTGCTGCCTGTGCATGGTATCTTCTCATGATTATCGGTTCTGCTCTTTCCGCCCCTTCCGCCTACCGACAGCAGGTGCTGATTCCGACTGCGGACTCAGCCGCTTATGCCTTTCAATCACCGGTTATAGCAAAAGTTATGATAGTAGGAGGCATTTGCGGCATCATCACGAGCTGGAACGGATTTATTGTCGGTGCTTCCAGAATCATCTTTGCCATGGGAAGAGCGAAAATGCTGCCCGGCTTCTTTGGGTGGGTCCATCCGAAATACCAAACACCGGTATTTTCCATTGTATTTGTCGGTTTCATCTGCTGCTTTTCTCCGCTATTGGGAGCAAATGCTTTGATCTGGCTTGTCGATACCGCTGCTTTCGGTACGGTTATCGCTTATTTGCTGATTTCCGTCTCCTTTTTACGAATCAGAAAGAAGGAGCCTGAATTATTAAGACGCTATACGATAAAAAGAGGCAGAATGGTTGGCACGCTTGCCATAATTATTGCAGCATTTTTCCTCTTCTGGTATACTCCTTTCAGTCCCATCGCACTGAAATGGCCGCATGAGTGGGCCCTTGTATTTGCATGGGTTTTAATCGGTATTATCCTTTTGATTTGTTCAAAGATTGCAGACAGGAAAAAGAAGGTTACCAATGCAGAACGGGAGCTGCTCATGTTTGGGGAAGAGTATGCAAGGGAATAAGCGAAATAGAAAAAGAATCTGCAGCTTCGCCTGCGGATTCTTTTTTTAATAGATCAAGTAAGGGGATTCGTCAGATTTTCTTTATTAAGTTTACAACAATTTAGAGATATTGTATAATTACTAACGTAGGGTGTGCTAGATTAGGCACACAAGTAGATTAGGAACGACCTTGAATGGGTTGATATGTTCCTGAAAGGGAGGGAAATATGTTTTCTATCTTTATTTCTGTGTTGCCTATTCTTGTTATATTAGCTATGCTGTTAATATGGAAGAAACCGGCAGATATAACAGGCGTAGCAGGTTGGATCGCGGTATCTATACTTGCATTTCTTTTTTTTGATACCAGTTTGGAGGTTATCCTCCGATCGAGTGTCGCCGGTCTTATTAAATCCTTTGCTGTATCCCTGATTGTTGCAGCCTCATTACTTCAGATGGCCCTGATGCAAACGACGGGAGCATTAAATCGTGTTATTGTTTTTATTAAAACCATCGCGCTGGATAGTCGAGCAGTACAAATTATTATGATTAATGTTGGCTTCGGAACTTTGATGGTTTCTGTAGGAGCAACGCCTGTTTCCTTGCTGCCTCCGATTTTGCTGGCCCTTGGTTATACTACATTCAGTGCCATTGCATTACCTGCAATCGGTTATGATTCCCTTTGTACTTACGCTCTTCTTGGTGCCCCTATCGTCGTTCTGGTTGACACAATCAACGGATTTTTGATTGCAGGCGACCCAAATGCAGCACCTGTAACGCTGGGCATGGCTGCATCAATATTCTGTCTTTTTGTGCCTGTGACGGCGACAATGATTGGATTTTGCATGCTCTGGATTGCTGATCGATGGAATGGAGTGAAAAAAGGTTTTATTCCGTGTATCGTGGCCGGAGTGGTAATCGCTATTGTATCTTATTTAACAAGCCGAATGGACAATTTGGTTCCGCTTACTGGTGTATTTTGCGGAACTGCAGTGATTCTTTCCATGGTTCTTTATTTAAGGATTACAGGTAAGCGTGTGATAGACAGAAGCAAGCTTACAAAGGAAGACCTTGCGCTTGAAGCGAAAATGCCTCTTTGGAAAGCAATCAGTCCGTGGGTTATCCTAATCGTTTTGATTCTGATTATGAATCTGCCGAAATCATTATTTGACTTTTTCTATTATCAGTTCATCCTGCCGATCAATGGGCTGACAGCCAACGGAATGCCGATTGCGACCCGCGCGATATGGAATGCGTACACATGGATATTTGTCAGCGTTTTGCTCTCTATACCAATTTTAAAACCATCGAAAGAACAGCTGAGCACTACTTTTAAGCTTTGGAGAAAAAGAGCGCCGCGCCCTGCTTTCGCTGCAGCGATATTCTTCAGCATTGGAGAAGTAATGAATCTGTCCGGATTCAATATGGCTACTCAGGCATTTGACCATCCTAGCATGATTGCAGTCCTTGCAGATGTTTCCGCTAAGGCATTTGATCAATTCTATGTCTTGGCCGTTCCATACATCGGATTGCTCGGTGGATTCATTACCGGAAGTGAAGCTTCCACCATCGGCATGTTTGGAAAATATGCGCTGGCGACATGCAGCAATCTTGGAAATATCGTTCCGGAAATGATCTTGATCGTTGGAGGTTTGGCCTTTGGCGGCGGCCTTGCAAGTGTTATTTCTCCGGCCAAGCTTCAGAACGCTGCGGCATCCATCGATAAATTCGGAGAAGAAACCAAGGTAATTCCATTAGCCTTTGTATTCTCAATTCTATTAGTAACGATAACGGCAATTCTTGCGGGCTTTTACCTGTTCTCAGGAATTGTATCCTAAAACAAAATGATGTTCGAAGCATAACATTAATCCGAGGCCGGATTCGATTTCAGTCGAATTCGGCCTTTTTATTATTTATTCTCTGTTGACAAATAGGTGTTACTGTATTAATATAAACATATGAACACATATTCATATAATACATATATTAGAAAAGAATAAAGGAGGCCTGATCCTTTGAAAAAACAAAATGATGTACCGCAATGTGACTGCACGATCATTCATAACGATGTGATCGACAGGGTCAAAGGCGAAATGCCTGCGGCAGTGCATTTATATGACCTCTCGGAGCTTTTTAAGAGCTTGGGCGATCAGACAAGATTGAAAATACTATTTGCATTATCCAAAAATGAAATGTGTGTCTGTGATATCGCTGCTTTGCTCGAGATGACACAGTCGGCCATTTCCCATCAGCTGAGGGTTCTCAGAAACGTCAGGCTGGTTAAATACAATAAAGTAGGCAAGGTGGTTTATTATGCGTTGGATGACAGCCATGTAAACGAGATATTCAAACAAGGCTTGGACCATGTAGAACACCAATAATTTAGAAAGCAGAGGATGCCATTATGATTGACGCAATATTAAAAAACGATGAAACAAATAAAATTGAAACACACGATACCTGTCAAATAGAAGGAGGCTGCGGCTGCGGCTGCGGCGGAGAATGTGATCACGAGGAAGTGGATCTGAAATCAAAAAGTATGATCGCTGGGATTCTGCTCTTTGCGCTGGGGGTCTGCCTCAGTATATTTATGAAACAGCTGCCGACTTTGGCAATCGGGGGAGTTTTTCTGGCAGCATACCTGCTGATCGGAAAAGATATCCTATTTACTGCCGGAAGAAATATTTTAAAAGGCCAGATTTTCGATGAGAATTTTTTAATGGCGATTGCAAGTATTGGTGCTTTTGCCATCGGAGAATACCCCGAAGCGGTCGCGGTAATGCTTTTCTATCAGGCAGGGGAATATATGCAGGGAAGGGCAGTCTCCAATTCGAGAAAGTCGATTTCCGCGCTGATGGATATCAGACCGGATACAGCCAATAAAAAAACTGCAGACGGCATCAAGGTGGTTGCAGCGGAAGAGGTCAGGGCAGGCGATATGATCATCGTGAAGGTGGGAGAAAGAGTACCTCTTGACGGAATTATTGAAGAAGGGGTCTCGACCATGGATACGAGAGCCCTGACCGGGGAATCACTCCCTCAGGACGTGAATAAAGGTTCTTTGGTGCTGTCCGGCTCAATCAACGGCCAGGGACTGCTGCAGGTTAAAGTAACAAAAGAATTCTCAGAATCCACCGCATCAAAGATTATCGAGCTGGTACAGAATGCAAGCAGTAAGAAGGCGAAGACGGAAAACTTCATTACAAAATTTGCCAGATATTATACGCCGGCAGTAGTCGGTGTAGCAACTGCATTGGCTGTGATACCGCCTTTCGGACTTGGAATGGGAAGCTTTTCTGAGTGGTTGTACCGGGCGCTGGTCTTTCTCGTAATTTCCTGTCCGTGTGCTCTGGTCATATCCATTCCGTTAGGATTCTTTGGAGGAATCGGAGCTGCATCGTCGAAGGGAATCCTTGTGAAAGGAAGCAACTATCTGGAAGCCTTGAATGGAGTGGATACAGTGATCTTTGACAAAACGGGAACGCTGACCAACGGTATTTTTAAAGTGACCGGAATTATAAACCAGAACGGATATACAAATGAAGAAGTGCTGAAATACGGAGCTTATGCAGAATACCACTCCACCCACCCCATCGCCGTATCCATTAAAAACAGATACTGTGAAGATCCGGCCAATAAAATTGAAGAAGATCAAATATCCGGGCTTGCAGAAAGGGCCGGTTTCGGCATCAAGGTGCAGGCCTGCGGGAAAAGTGTATTAGCGGGCAACATCAGGCTCATGGAAGAAGAAGGGATCCGTATCGTGCCGGAGGATGAAATCGGTACGGTAGTCTATATCGCAGTAGATGGAAGCTATGCCGGTGCAATTGTCATTTCAGATGAAGCAAAGACGGACAGCAAAATGGCCGTAAAAGGGCTCCATGATATCGGCATTAAGAAAATAGCCATGCTCACAGGTGACAGCAGAAAAATCGGAGAAAAAATCGGTCAAGAATTAAATATCGATGATATTTATACGGAACTGCTTCCTCATCAGAAGGTTGAGGTCCTTGAATCGATCTTCGATGAAAGACGATCTTCCGGAGAAAAGAACGGCAAAATAGTGTTTGTCGGAGATGGAATCAATGATGCGCCGGTTCTTGCACGTGCAGATATCGGGATTGCAATGGGTGGCGTCGGTTCTGATGCTGCCATAGAAGCAGCGGATATCGTCATCATGAACGATGAGCCTTCCAAACTGATTACTGCCATCCGGATTGCCAGAAAGACAAGAATCATCGTATGGCAGAACATCTTAGGCGCTTTGGGAGTGAAGGGGATTGTTCTGATGCTGGGCGCTTTGGGATATGCTACCATGTGGGAAGCAGTATTTGCCGATGTGGGAGTTGCTATTCTTGCAGTGATGAATTCCGTAAGGGCAGGGCGAATTGACTGATTGTAGATTACGACTGCCAACTCAAATAAGATAAGATAAGATATTTAAATAAATAGACTGTAAAAACAACTGGAATGCGTGTATAATTTAGGGATATTTCAGTTGTTTTTTTGCGAAGAAATGAGGATTTCTTATGTACCTTTATCTTTACCACAGCGAGAATAGAGATCGTGATGAGTTGGTTCGAAAAGCGCTGCGTGAATACTGTGGGAGTCAAAAGATTAAGCTTACCGATGAAGAGTTGAGGGATATTGTCATTGAAAGAGCAGGCAAAGGGAAGCCCTATTTTGCCGGGTTATCTACGGCAGGTTATCAAGGGAAGCCGGCTATCCACTTTTCGTTAAGTCACTCGGGAAGCTGGTGGGGCTGCCTGATGGCGGAGGAGCCCGTAGGCTTTGATCTGGAGGTTTGCCGCGAAAAGGTAAACTATGAGAAAATAGCACGGCGTTTTTTCACAAAAGAAGAATGTGAATTGATCCTGTCCAACGGACTGGATGCCTTTTATGATGTTTGGGTTCGAAAGGAAGCATATGTCAAATATCTCGGATCTGGACTAGCGGAGGGACTGGACAGCTTTTCCGTTATAGAAAACGGAGAACGATCACCTAAGGTTCTCTCGAAAAAAAGCGAAGCACAGGATCGTTTGCCCTGCTTCATACGCTCATGTGAAATTAGGGACGGTGTGAAGGCGGCATACTGCAGCGGCAGCGGAACTCAAATCATTGCAGCGGTAACATTGGATTAAATATAGGAAGGCAGTAAGGTATGAGCACATATAAGGTTTACGGAAGTGCGGTTCTCTTTTCCCTGATCGTAGGATTTTCCTTTATCGGAGTAAAAACCTGCGTTTCTGTGGCTACCCCTCTTGAAACACTGACGTTCCGTTTTAATTTTGCATTTCTGGCAACGCTGATCGTCGTATTGGTTGGTTTGATAAAAATAGATTTAAGAGGCAAGCCAAAGAAAAAGCTGGCGCTGACGGCGGGGTTATACCTCGGATTTATGGTCTTTCAGACCATTGGATTGGTCTTTTCAACCTCCATTGAAAGCGGGATCATCTTTGCGATCATACCGATTCTGGCGAAAATCATTGCAAGCTTGTTTTTAAAGGAAAACACAAACTGGAAGCAGAATGTTTTTGTCTGCATGTCGGTTGCGGCGGTGATCACCATGTTTGTACTGGGCGCATCGGATTTATCCGTCAATATGGTGGGGCTTGTCATACTTTTACTGTCAAGTGTAAGCATGGCTTGCAGCAATGTCATGATGCGATATGTCAGAGGGGTATACAAACCATTTGAGATTTCGTGTTTTATCACCGGAGGCGGCTGTATAATATTCAATCTGGCAACAATCGTGATAGGAATAAAAAACGGAACACTGGGCGACTATTTTGAACCGTTGTCCCATATGAATTTTGTACTTGCAACCGCATACCTGGGGATACCGTCAACTTTGATCTCCGCCTTGTTCATGGCCTATATGCTTGCCCATATGGAAGCGGTAAAAGCTACAATATTCGGAAATCTATCCACTGCCATATCGATTGTTGCCGGTGTCATCGTACTGGGAGAGCCGCTTCAGCTTTATCATATCGTTTGCACCCTATTGATCATTATGGGTGTCATCGGACTGAGCATGCCTTCCGTGGCAAAAATAAAGAAATAAATTAAGAAAGAAGGTTTTGCTGATGAAAGTTGAAATTTTGAGTGAGAACAGGACAAATCATCCTGAATACCTGGCCGAACACGGCCTGTCCGTTTACATAGAAATTGGGGATAGGAAGATTCTTTTTGATCTGGGGTCATCCGATCTCTATCAGCAGAATGCAAGACGAATGAAAGTTGATCTGGAACAGGTCGATACAGCAGTGATCAGCCATGGTCACTACGATCATACGGAAGGGGTTCCTTCTTTCTGTGAAATAAATAAAAAAGCGAAAATATATATCCATGAAAAAGCATTTGCGACGACCTATGGGATGGAAAACGGAAAACTGGACGAGGAACCCTGCAGCATCCGCTGGTCAAAACAGCAGCGTGAGCAGGTTCGTGACCGTCTGATCCTGACAAAAGGAGTGACCTGGCTTACGGAGGATATTGTCATATCGGGAACAATTCCCAAAATAGAAGACTGCATCCCCACGGAAGCATTTTATCGGAAGAATGAGGATGGAAGTTTAACGACGGATCTCATGGAACACGAACAATTTCTTGCGATCAGAGTGCCGGAGGAAAACGGCAAAAGCAAAGGATTCTTTCTTTTCTCGGGCTGCAGCCACAATGGTGTGATCCCCTGCCTCAGATATGCCAAATCCCTGTTTCCCGGGGAGAGAGTTTTCGGTTTTCTTGCAGGGATGCATTTATATAACGCGAACACAGAGACTCGCAATATGATTCTCGGACAGGTTGCCGCAGAGGAGATGGATTACATCCTGCCGGTGCATTGCACCGGGATCCTTGCGATCTGCGATGTAAGACAATTAATGGGAGAACGCTGTATTCCGGCGGGAGCTGGAGACAAATTCAATTTTTAAGGAAAGGATTTTCGAAAATGCCGAAAGATTGTCATGATACGGCCTTATCCTATTTGGAGCACAGAGAACGAAGCACATATGAAGTGAAATCCCACCTGATCTCGAAAGGCTTTCAGCAAGAAGAAATTGAAATGGAACTGAACGATCTGAAGGAGCTTCGTTATGTGGATGACATCAGATACTGCAGCGTTTATATCCGATATGGAATCGGTAAAGGTAGAGGGCCTGTGCGGCTGCAGATGGAACTAAAGGAAAAGGGAATCGATGCCGCTTTGATAAAGGATGCCATCTTGGAGAGCTTTACCCGCCAGACGGAAAGGGAAGCTGCCATGAAGGAAGCAAGGAAGCTTCTGGATCGTGGCGTGAGGCAGGAGGATGAACGGATGAGGCCGGATGAAAAAACCATAGCGAAAATCGGAAGGAAACTCGCTTCTCTTGGCTATCATACGGATATTATTTATGATATCATCGGACAGATCAGGAAATCCGGTGAAGCGATTTAATTCTTGACATAATATGCTGAAAGAGTTTAAAATAAAAGGGTTAGAGCAAAATTATGAAATTTAAATATAGAAAAAGGAAGATGGAATATGTTTGAAAATTTATCGGAGAAAGCCATTGCAGTATTGCAGAATGAACAAGCAGACCAATGGGAGAAGGAAGACCTCTTAGACAAGTGTGTCACAACCAGAAAGGGGATGCCTTCTTTCGTATTCTATGAAGGGCCGCCGACTGCAAACGGAAGACCCGGAATACACCACGTGATTGCACGTGCACTCAAGGACTCCGTGTGCCGTTATAAGACGATGCAGGGCTTTGAAGTAAAGAGGAAGGCCGGCTGGGATACCCACGGACTTCCTGTTGAGATCGAAGTGGAAAAGCAGCTCGGCATGTCCGGAAAACAGGACATAGAAAAATACGGCATCAAGGAATTCAATCAGAAATGTAAGGAATCTGTATTCACATATGAAAAGCAGTGGAGAGAGATGACGAAGAGAATGGGTTATATCATAGACTTAGATAACCCATATATTACACTTGATAATAACTACATCGAAACTGGCTGGTGGATCCTGAAGGAATTCTTCAAGGCCGGATTGATCTATGAAGGGCATAAGATCCTGCCATACTGTCCGAGATGCGGAACCGGTCTGGCTTCCCATGAGGTAGCGCAGGGCTATAAAGAAGTAAAGACCAATACTGTAATTGCGAAGTTCAAGAGAACGGATGCGGATGAGTATTTCCTGGCCTGGACGACGACGCCTTGGACGCTGGCATCCAATGTTGCCCTCACCGTAGGTGCAGAGATCGATTATATCAAAGCGGAGCAGGAAGGCAGTGTATATTACCTTGCGAAAGCACTTGCCGACAAAGTCCTGGGAGCCGATACCTATAAAATAATAGCAGAAATGAAGGGTAAGGAACTGGAATATCTGGAATATCACCAGCTCATGCCGTTCGTTCAGGTTGATAAAAAAGCATTTTATGTGACCTGTGCCGATTATGTAACCATTGAAGACGGTACCGGTATCGTTCATACTGCCCCTGCTTTCGGTGAAGACGACTATAACACCGGCAAGAGATACGGCCTGCCTGTACCGAACCCCGTTGATGAACAGGGTAATTATACGGAAACTCCTTGGGCCGGCAGATTTGTGATGGATGCGAATCTCGATGTGGATATTATCAAGTGGCTGGCTGCCGAAGGTAAGCTCTATGCTAAGGAAAAGATGGAGCACAACTATCCACACTGCTGGAGATGCGGCACTCCGTTGATCTACTATGCGAAGCCGAGCTGGTATATCGAGATGACCAAGCTGAAGGATCAGCTTGTTGCAAATAACAATGAGGTGAACTGGTTCCCTGATTTCGTGGGAGAAAAGCGCTTCGGAAACTGGCTGGAAAACTTGAATGACTGGGCCATCTCGAGAAACAGATACTGGGGCACTCCGATCAATATCTGGAGATGTGAATGCGGTCATCTGGAGTCCATCGGCTCTAGAAAAGAATTGGTTGAGAAGGCCATGGAAAATATCGATGAAAGCATAGAACTCCATCGTCCTTATGTGGATGATGTGCATATCAAATGTGAAAAGTGCGGCGGAACAATGTCCAGGATCCCTGAGGTTATGGACTGCTGGTTCGACAGCGGTGCAATGCCGTTTGCCCAGCACCATTATCCGTTTGAAAACAAGGAACAATTCGACGCGGAATTGTTCCCTGCAGACTTTATCTGTGAAGGAATCGACCAGACCAGAGGCTGGTTTTATTCGTTGATCGCCATTTCAACCTTTATCAAGGGGAAAGCGCCTTACCGCAATGTGCTTGTTAACGACCTCATCCTTGATAAGGAAGGAAAGAAGATGTCCAAGACAAAGGGCAATACGGTCGACCCGTTCCAGCTCTTTGACAAATACGGCGCCGATGCAACCAGATGGTATCTCCTTTACGTGTCGCCTGCATGGTCTCCAACCAGATTTGATGAGGACGGCCTCATTGAAATCGTAAGCAAATTCTTCGGAACCTTGAAGAATGTATATAACTTCTTTGTGCTCTACTCCAATCAGGATGACATCAATCCTAAGGATTTCTTTGTGGATTACAAGAGAAAACCGGAGCTTGACCGCTGGATCTTATCGAAATATAACCAGCTGATCAAGGATGTCACTGAGGAAATGGATCGCTATGACCATATGAAGTCCGTGAGAAAGGTCCAGGATTTTGTTTCAGAGGATCTGTCCAACTGGTATATCAGGAGAGCGAGGAGACGTTTCTGGGGAGAAGAGCTGACCGAAGACAAGATGTCGGTTTATGCCACGACCTATGAAATTCTGGTTGGCGTGGCACAGCTGATCGCTCCGTTTGCTCCGTTCATCGCGGATGAGATCTATACGAAGCTGACGGGGGAAGAATCCGTGCATCTTTCCTTCTATCCTGTTGCCAAGGAAGAATGCATCGACAAGACCGTAGAAGCCAGGATGGATCTGGTCAGAGAACTGGTGGGTCTTGGCCGGGGAGCGAGAGAAAAGGAAAGGATCAAGGTGAGACAGCCGCTGCAGAAGATCCTGGTGGACGGCAAGTATGAAAGCCTGATCGGTGATATGACGGACCTCATCACAGAGGAACTCAATGTGAAGGAAGTTGTTTTTGAAAAGCAGCTGGATCGATATATGAATTACGGTCTGAAGCCGAACTTCAAGATCGCAGGCCCGGCATTGGGCGCTAAGATCAAGGCCTTTGGCAATGCCCTTGCGAAAACGGATCCGGTGCAGATCGTTGATCAGCTCGAATCCAAAGGTGAAGCTTGCCTGGTCATCGACAGCGAAGAAATGATCATCACAAAGGACTTTGTCGAAATTCAGATTTCAGCGAAAGAAGGCTTTACGGTAACGATGGAAAACAATGTGTTTACGATCCTGGATACCACGATTTCACCGGAGCTTATCTCAGAGGGTCTTGCAAGAGAAATGGTCTCGAAGATCCAACAGATGAGAAAACAGAGAGACTTCGAAATGATGGATCAGATCAAGATCTACTACAATGCGGATGAAGAAGTAGGTGCCGCTCTGATGGAGCACAAGGACTACATCATGAAGGAAACTCTGGCCGTTGAGCTTAGGGAAATCGGATCGGAGCTGGTTGAATATGACCTGAACGGGCATAAAACCGGCATCGATGTAGAAAGAATTTAACCAATAAGTAATTAAGCGCCTGGCAGGTGTATTCTCTCAAAAACCGCTCGCCTTCAAGCCAATAAAGGCTCGGACGGTTTTCTATGAGAACACACACGCCGCGGCGCTTTTATATTGCTTAAATTCTAGATTTTTTGTTACAAAACATGTAAACTGGCTATAATATATAAAAACACAAGGGGGAAATTGGATGCAAAGTATGTTTTCGGAATTTACGATTAAAAATCTATCACTAAAGAACAGGATTGTTATGCCTCCCATGTGTATGTATTGTGCTCCTGATACCGGGATGGCAACAAAATGGCATACAATTCATTATGCGACCAGGGCAGTCGGAGGTGTCGGTCTTATTGTAGTTGAAGCTACGGGAATTTCTCCGGAGGGGAGATTGACTTCAAACGATCTCGGCATTTGGGATGACGGTCATATCGAAGGGTTGTCCGAAATCGTACAAGCCGTTCATGTTTGTGGGGCGAAAATAGGAATACAGCTCAATCACGGAGGCAGAAAATGCGAAGCAAAAGGAGTCGTCATCGAAGCGCCGTCGCCGATCCCGTATAAAGAAGGGGATACCCTTCCTAAAGAAATGACAAAAGCTGATATCGAAGATACCGTGCAGGAATTTATGAACGCCGCGGTTCGTGCGGATAAAGCCGGTTTTGACTTGATTCAAATCCATGCAGCGCACGGTTACCTCATCAATGAATTTTTATCTCCGCTGACGAATCACAGGATGGATGAATATGGCGGTTCTCCGGAAAACAGAGTACGGTTCCTTGGGGAGGTCGTCGATGCAGTCAGAAAAGTCTGGCCTGTGGAAAAACCCATTGAGGTTCGCATAACAGCGGAGGATTATCAGGAAGGTGGAAATCATGCCGAGGATCTGGGTCAAATGCTAAATATGATCAAGAATAAAGGAATTGATGCTGTCAATGTCAGTACCGGAGGCTTGGTTCCGGTTGTGCCGGAAACATATCCCGGTTATCAGATCCCACAAGCAGCGACGATTAAGGAAATGACAGGATTGCCCGTAGCAGCGGGAGGAATGCTTTCCAATGCAAATGATATCAATACGATTTTAGTGAACCAAAAAGCGGATATGATCTATTTAGGAAGAGAATTGCTTCGAAACCCATATTGGGCGTTACAGGCGGCAAAAGAGCTCCACATCGATTTGAATTGGCCAAAGCAATATGAGAGGGCTAAATTAAAATAAGTATTCAAGGGGGGGCAATCATAGATGAAGGATTACAAACGGATTCCAAATCACATCGGTGTGATACCCGATGGAAATCGGAGATGGGCAGTGGAACGGGGCATGGATAAAAAGGACGGCTATCACTACGGAATCAGCCCCGGATTCCAATTATACGAGCTTTGTTCTGAAATCGGAGTGAAGGAACTGACTTTATACGGATTTACCGTTGATAATACGAAAAGACCGGCTATTCAGAAAGAAGCCTTTCAGAAGGCCTGCGTCGATGCTGTGATGGAATTGGTCGGGCGAAATGCGGAACTGCTGGTTATCGGGAACACCGATTCGCCTTGCTTCCCGAAGGAATTGATCCCGTTTACGAGCCGGGTGAAATTCGGTGACGGTAGAATCAAGGTAAACTTTTTGGTGAATTATGGATGGGACTGGGATTTGAATCAGAAAGGTGGGCCGGCATCAAAGGATATTTCGAGAATGGATATGATCATCCGATGGGGAGGACGAAGACGTCTCAGCGGCTTTCTTCCGATCCAGTCGGCTTATGCTGATATTTTTGTGCTGGACGAACTGTGGCCGGACTTTGTGCCGGAACAATTTTACCAGGCACTGGACTGGTATCAGACCCAGGACCCGACTTTAGGAGGATAACGGAAGAGGCGAACAGAATCAGATACGGTTTTGAATCAAGTATACAATATTCCTGACGAAAAAGAGCGAATAATAAATTGCTTTCAATACTTATTTATGTTAGATTTATTGCATAAAACACGAAGAGAAAAGGAATATTCAGAAATGAAAAAACTTCTGATTTTAGTAATTGAGGGCTGCTCATTGGAGTATATTTCCCTGGAAAACACACCCAACATTTACCGTATCGCAAAGGACGGTTTCTGTAAGTGCGTAAAGGCAGCTGTTCCAACAATCTACAACGTGAATCATACGACGATATTATCCGGGAAATTTCCCTGTGAGCATGGGGTAATCGGCAATTCCATTTATCATCCGGAAACGGGTGAGCTTGAGCTGCTTGAAAATGTTGGCCCGAAAGATACGGATACCATCATGGATTTTATGCGCAAAAAAGGCTCATCTACCGCTTTACTCACGGTAAGAAGTGAAGTTCTGAATCTTTTCGGAAGGAATGTGGACTTTGGAATCAGTGTTGAGAGCCCGAAGGATATCCTGGTGAGATATCTGGACATGCCTGCACCACCTCCAGTGGAAAGTCTTCAGGCAGCCACATGGTTACTGGATGCATGCTACCGGTTAATTAAGAAGAATACAATCGATACGGTTTACTGTGCTACCAATGATGCGATGATGCGAAGCTATGCACCAGACACGATGGAATCCATCAAACAGATGAGAAAGATTGATGAATGGCTTGGAAAGATATATGATCTGGATCAAAACCGGGAAATTTATATTACCGGCGGATATGGAATGAACAGCAAACCGAACCTGATCAACTTGCAGGCCATATTGGATAAAAACGGATTTAAGGTTTTCTGTCATTCCCCATACCACGAAGATTCTTCCGCTCAAATGCCGGCACAGCTTGGTGGACTGCGGTTTCTCTATTTAAAGGACGATAAGAAGAAGAAAGAGCTGGAAAATTTCCTGGAGGAAGCACATTATGTGGATATGGTAAGCCCGAAGGAAGAGGCGTGCAAGCGATTCAATCTGCCGATTGATCTCATCGGCGATTACTTGGTCTTTGCAGCAGATGGTTATGCTTTTGCGGATTTTGACGGAGAGACCTTTGAACTGGAATCGGCTCGATCAAACGGATCGCTTTTGGAAAGGGCGATTCCGCTCATAGCGGTCAACGCAGCCGAAGTGCCTGAAAAATACAGATACAGCAGAGACATCGTGAAAATCATAATGGAGTCCGCAGACAGGTGATAAAAGCATATGGGTTTCAGAGATTTTTAGAAGGGTATATATGAAAACAGATTTAAAGAATTTAACAATAAAAGAACTGGAGCAATACCTGGAAGAACTGGGTGAAAAGAAGTTCCGTGCAAAGCAGGTTTTCGGCTGGATTTATAGAGGCGCGGACAGTTTCGATGAAATGACGGATCTGTCAAAGGAATTAAGGCAAAAGCTGGAGGAGCATGCAGAAATCAAAAAACTCCAAATCCTTAAAGTGCAGAATTCAGAAAAGGACGGAACCAGGAAATACTTATTCGGCCTGGTGGACGGCAACTCGATTGAAAGCGTATTCATGAAATATAAGTTTGGGAATACGGTATGCATATCCTCTCAGGCAGGCTGTCGGATGGGGTGCAGCTTCTGCGCTTCGGCTATCAACGGGCTGCAGAGAAATCTTACCGCCGGAGAGATGGCAGATCAGGTCCTTTCCATAGAGAAGGATACGGGGGAGAAGGTCAGCAACATCGTTGTTATGGGCACAGGAGAACCCCTTGACAACTACGAAAATCTGGCCAGGTTTATTGGTAACATCCATACGAAGGATGGGCTGAATATCGGAATGAGAAGCATCACTGTATCAACCTGTGGTCTGATTCCGAAGATGATGGATTTGGCGAAGGATTTTCCTCAGATCAACGTTGCGGTTTCACTTCATGCGACGAGCGATGCCATTCGAAGCAAATTGATGCCCATCAGCAAACGATATCCTATGGACGAGCTGCTCGCGGCATGTAATCAGCATATCTCCTTGACAGGCAGAAGAATCACCTTTGAATACGCTCTTGTAAAAGGATTGAACGACAGTGACAGTCAAGCGGGAGCGCTTGCGGCCAGACTGCGCGGTATCAACTGTCATGTCAATCTTATCCCGTTGAACCAGGTCGCAGAAACTGGCCTTCAAGGCACGGAGCGATCCAATGTGGAGCGGTTCCGCGATATTCTGGAAAAACGTGGATTACAGGTAACCATAAGAAGGGAATTGGGCAGTGACATCGATGCAGCCTGCGGTCAGCTGAGATTAAAAAATAATGGGTAAATATCGTTCTCGTCTTGCCCGTAGATATTACTTAGTGTATAATGAGTTAAATTCAAAATAATTATAAGGGGGCGATTAATATGGTTAAGTTATTAGTAGGTCGCAAAGGCAGCGGTAAAACCAAAAGCATGATCCAGCTTGCCAACGATCGAGTAGAGAAAAGCGATGGGAGTGTCGTTTTTATCAATAAAAATCATAGACTGATGTATGACTTGAAGTATAAGATCCGAGTTGTATGCATGGAAGAATATGAGCAAATAACTAATAGCGACGAATATATTGGATTCCTTTACGGGATCATCAGCTCAGATCATGATATTGAAGTTATTTTTATAGATAGTATTTTAAAGCATGCTGATGTCAACATTTCAGATTTGCCGGAATTCCTGAACAGACTGAAGGAACTCTCCGAAAAATACGAAATTGAATTTGTCGTCAGCATAAGTGCTACTGCCGAGGAAATCGGTGATATTGCAGCACAATACGATATACTGAATTAATACGTTCCTGAAATATGAGTTATATCTGGCGGTGATCTGATCACCGCCTTATGTTTGTTATTGAACGCACATCATCGTGGTGAAAAAATGAAATTAAAGAGCGGTAAAAAACTAATTCTTTGGGACTTGGACGGAACTCTGATGCATTGCGGCGCCGACGGTACAAGGGCACTCAACGAGACCTTCCGGAAGCTCTACGGCCTGGAGGATGCCTTTTCGAAAGCCGGGATCGGTCATGCAATGGACGCGGTCATTCTGGATCGGATCATGGAGATCAATAAGCTGGATAAAGGTGAAATTGATCGAGTGACGTCAGAGTATATCGGTATCCTGGATTTAATTTTAAGCAAGAATCCCAATAAGAAAATTCTCCCAGGGGTAAGGGAGCTTCTGGAGCATATTGACGGAAGTGAAAATAACTTCAATGCCCTGCTGACGAGCAACTTGCGCAGGGGTGCTGAAACAAAACTGAAGTCAGTAGGACTGGATCAATTCTTTCATGTGGGTGGATTCGGCGATGACTTCGGAGAGAAATGGGATGCCGCCATCAAGGGAATCCGGGAGGCGGAGGACTATTACCGTGCAAATTTTGAAAAAGAGAATATTTACATAATCGGTGACAGCATTTATGATATAGAGTGTGCCAAGAAAATCCAAGTTGTAAGCATCGGCGTTGCCACAGGCTGGGCCGAATATGAAATGTTGAAAAACAAAGAACCGGATTATCTGTATGAAGATTTATCCGACTGGAAGAAGCTGATTCAGAAACATATGTGGAAATAGAGGCATTCGATGAAGAAATTGGTATTATTTATATTTATCTCGGCAGCGTTGTTCAGCACGATGGAGGTTGTACTGAAAATTGCCGGCAATCATCTGGATGCTTTCCAACTCACACTGATCCGGTTTTTTATCGGGGGAATGTTCCTGTTACCGTTTGCATTATTGGAAATCAAAAAACACCATACCGTTTTTACGAAAAAGGATTTTCTGCACATGCTTGTAATGGGAGTGATCTGCATCTGTGTCAGCATGGTGTTTTTTCAGCTGGGAGTTGAGAATTCCAAGGCATCCACAGCGGCGGTGATCTTCTGCATCAATCCCATGTTTACTATGATATTTGCTCATTTTATAACGGAAGAAAAACTCAATCGCACGAAGGCAATCGCTTTGACCTTTGGACTGCTCGGCATCGTTTTCATGGTGAACCCGTTGAATATGGAACCGGGCAATACTATCCTGGGCGTGATTTATACCATCCTTTCTGCCATCTTCTTCGGTCTATACAGTGCAATGGGAAGAACGAGCATAAGACGTCTCCGCGGAATTACCCAGACCAGCTTCAGCTTTCTTTTAGGGTCGATTGTCATGGTACCGATTCTGCTGATCATGGATCGGCCAATCATCGCAGGAGTAACGACCGAAAATATCTGGATGATTCTGTATATCGGAATTATGATTACCGGACTTGGATATCTGTTTTATTTTCTGGCCATGGAGGTATCCGATGCGGCAACCGCTTCCATCGTATTCTTTGTAAAGCCTGCATTGGCGCCGATCATTGCGGTCATTGTCCTGCATGAAGTGGTTGGAATCAATGGATTTATTGGAATTCTACTTATTTTTATCGGATCATATATCAATCTGAGAGAGCAAACATCGAAAAAGATTATAAAACCGGAAAAGGAAACGATCCATGAAGAAGATAACAATTAAGGATTTCGAAGATACTTTTCGAAACAGAGAGCCAAAATCTTTGGGCTCCTATCAATACTATTCCGTTTTAGTTCCCTTGATTGAAAAGGATGGTGAACTTCACATCCTGTACGAGGTGCGCGCCGAAAACATGAAAAGACAGCCCGGCGAGGTTTGTTTTCCCGGCGGCCGTATTGAAAATGATGAGTCCGCTGAGGAGTGTGCTGTGAGAGAGACCTCGGAAGAACTGAACATCAAACCATCGGATATTCGAATCATTGCACAGATGGATTTTATGCATACATACAGCAATTTTACCCTATACTCCCTCCTGGGGAGCATTGATTACGAGGTGATTTCAGGGATGACCGTCAATCCGGACGAGGTGAAAGAAGTCTTTCTCGTGCCTGTTTCTTTCTTTGCGGAAAACGAACCGGAAGTCTATTGTTTTGATGTATTACCAAATATCGGGCCGGATTTTCCCTACGATAAGATCAATTTGAAAAATGGATATAATTGGCGGAGCGGAAAATCCATGGTACCGATTTACCGCTATGAAGATCGGGCCATATGGGGCTTGACAGCCCGTATTACCAACCATTTGATGGATTTAGTGACCGGAAAAATCTGAGGGCGGAACGCCCTCTTTTTTATTTTTTGGAAAATATTGAGGGGTTTTTTTATTACCGGCAGGCTCCTATACTTTTAAACAAGGGGAAGCATGAAAGAATCCGATACTGTTTAAGAGATATGCTGATTCGTATCACTCATTAATGAATCAGCAAAAGTGAAAACTAGAAGGAGGACAAATATGAAAAACCGATTTGTCAAAATTACGTTAACTCTAACGTTGCTGCTTGCATTAGCAGTACCAACTCAGGCATTTGCAGCTGAGAAAAATTGCAGCTTAAATCAAACCAATACATTAAATACTCAGATAAGTAAAATATATGGTCAATTGCCTCAGGCAACAATCAACAAGCTGACGGGAACCTTAGCACAGTATAATGGCGGCAAAATTGATGCGGCTCAGCTTCAGAACCTTTTTAACCAGTATGGTCTGAACGCGTCTACAGTACCGACGGCAGCTGCTAAGCTGACTCCGGCAACTCCGGCTAAGCCAACACCTATAACACCGGCTAAGCCAACCCCGACAACACTGGCAAAGCCAGCGCCTGTAACTCCGGCTAAGCCAGCTCCTGCAACCCCGGCTACCCCTGCAACACCAACCGCTCCAGCCACAATTGGCGCTTATGAGCAGCAGGTTGTTGACCTTGTAAACAAGGAAAGAGCAGCAGCGGGACTTCCGGCATTGAAGGTCAACACAAAGTTGTCTGGCGTTGCGGAGAAGAAAGCAGAAGATATGAGAGACGGAAACTATTTCTCTCATACTTCACCGACCTATGGATCACCTTTTGATATGATGAAGCAGTTTGGAATCAGCTATTCATCAGCAGGTGAAAATATTGCAAAAGGTCAGAGAACTCCAACCGACGTAATGAACGGATGGATGAACTCACCGGGACACAAAGCGAATATCCTGAATTCAAGCTACACGGAAATCGGTGTAGGATATGTTACAGATAGTAACGGAACCACATACTGGGTACAGCACTTTATCAGACCTTAGTATGATATAAAAACAAGATAAAGAATCAGAAATTTTATTCCCCGATACTGTCCAATGGACAGGGAGAAATGCGAAGCTGAAAAGCTTCGCATTTTTGCGCCTTCAGTTCTCTCAATTACTTCTAACTTGAAATAGATAATTCCTTGCTTTTCATATATAATAAATAAAAAAGCATTTTCACGAAAACCGCCTCGTTAGTGATGCTTCGCATCAACTCGGTAATAGGTTTCACGGTTTTCTTTGAAAACACTTCTTTAATCAGAGGATTAGCCAATTAGATATAAGGAGGAATCACGATGACGTTTCAATTAGCCTTATGCCAGATGAAGGTGACCATGGATAAAAAGCAGAATCTTGCAGCCGCTGAATCGATGATAAGAGAGGCTGCAGAAAAAGGAGCCCAGGTGGTCGCGCTGCCGGAAATGTTTAATTGTCCTTATTCCAATAAGTATTTCAGAGAATATGCGGAAGATGCAGGAGGGGAAACGGTTCGGTTTCTTTCCTCTCTGGCGAAGGAATTAAAGATCTATCTGATTGGCGGCTCCATTCCTGAGCTTGAGAATGACCGCGTTTATAATACAAGTTTTTCCTTTAACAAGGAAGGGGAGATCATTGGCAAGCACAGAAAGATCCATTTGTTTGACATCGATGTGAAGGGAGGGATCCGGTTCATGGAATCGGAAACATTGACTCCGGGAGAGAACGTGACGATACTGGATACAGAATTCTGCAAAATCGGAGTTGCGATCTGCTACGATGTGAGATTTCCTGAGCTGTTCCGGAAAATGACCCTGGCCGGCGCCAAACTGATCATCCTTCCCGGAGCGTTCAATATGACTACAGGACCTGCCCACTGGGATCTGACCATGAGAGCGAGGGCGCTTGATAATCAGATCTACTTTGCAGCGGTTTCTCCTGCCAGAGATACGGAAGGACCCTATCAGGCCTATGGGAATTCCTGTGTTGCAAACCCATGGGGTGAATTCTGCGGCAAGACGGATGCCGGGGAATCCATCGTATACGCGAAGATCGATCTGGATTATGTGGAAGAGATCAGAAGCCAGCTGCCTCTGCTAAAACACCGAAGGCCTGCCTTATATTAAAAACAAACGTTTTAGAAATGGCGAATTGTAACAATTTTGTAAAAAATGCTTTTGTTATTAATTTGGATACGGTATAATTGTCCTAGATTATTTTCTATAATTCTTAAGGAGGAGAAAAAGAAATGATGAAAAGAGTATTAGCATTACTGTTAGCTTTCATACTCGTATTTGGACTGGTTGCGTGCGGCGGAGGCGAAAAGGAAGAAGAACCTGTTGCTCCCGAAACCTACGAAATCGCTATGATTACCGACATCGGCAGCATAGACGACAAGTCTTTCAACCAAGGTACTTGGGAAGGTGTTGTTGCATATGCAAAAGCGAACGACATTACTCATAAGTATTACAAGCCAACCGAACAAAGTACAGACGCTTACCTTGCAGCGATTCAGCTTGCTGTTGAAGGCGGAGCAAAAGTAATCGTAACTCCTGGCTTCTTATTTGAAGAACCTATTTACTTAGCTCAGGATTTATATGAAGATGTAAACTTTGTGCTAATCGACGGAAATCCACATAACGCTGACTATACAGAATTCCGTACCAATGATAATGCGGTTGGTATCGTATTTGCTGAAGAGCAGTCCGGATATCTTGCCGGTTATGCTGCTGTAAAAGATGGAAATACAAAGCTTGGATTCATGGGTGGAATGGCAGTTCCTGCAGTAGTAAGATTCGGTTACGGCTTTGTACAAGGAGCTGAAGCTGCCGCTGCTGAGATGGGTGTTGCCAGTGTTGATGTGAAGTATCACTATACCGGAAACTTTGATGCTACTCCGGAAGCACAGACTCTTGCTGCATCCTGGTATGCGGAAGGTACCGAAGTGATCTTTGGTTGTGGAGGATCTGTAGGAAACTCTGTAATGTCCGCTGCTGAAGCTGCAGGAACCAAGGTTATCGGTGTAGACGTTGACCAGAGCTCAGAATCTGATACCGTTATCACTTCCGCTATGAAGGGTCTTTCTGCTGCAGTTGAGTCTGTATTAGGCGACTACTATGATGGCAACTTCCCTGGTGGAGAAGCTCTCGTTTATGCTGCGGATATGGACGGCGTACAGCTCCCAATGGAGACTTCCAAGTTCGAGACATTCTCCCAGGCCGACTACGATGCAGTATTTGCTAAACTGGTTGCCGGAGAAATAACCTTACAGAAGGATACCGATGTTGAAGATGCAACGAAGTTGAATGTAAAGCTTACAAAGGTTACCGTAGTTGAATAATCTGAAACGAAACCTCTAACAAACACATGAGCAGGCGATGCAATCGCCTGCTTTTTTTTCGCAGCTTTAGCTGCAATGAAAAAACAGACAGCAGCGAGTCGAAGGCGCAGCCGTTGCTTTTTTAAATTCGCCATTTATTTTTTCCAAAATATCGGATATAATAATTCTGTAGATTGAATTAAGGCGTTGCCTTTTTCCCGCAGCTTAACGGAAGAATTCCAATCCGGCTAAAGCCGGGGAATTCCCGTATAGTGCAAAATAGAATAATTCTATAAATATTTAATACTAAGGAGAGAAGATATGGATTACATCATAGAAATGTTACATATCACAAAGGAATTCCCAGGAATTATAGCAAATGACGACATAACACTTCAACTAAATAAGGGCGAGATACATGCGCTGCTTGGAGAAAACGGCGCTGGGAAATCCACCCTCATGAGTGTTCATTTTGGTCTGTATCAGCCTGAGAAGGGCGTGATCAAAAAAAACGGACAAGAGGTAAAAATCAACAATCCGAATGATGCGAACGGATTAGGCATCGGAATGGTGCATCAGCACTTTAAATTGGTTCATAATTTTACGGTACTGCAGAATATCATATTGGGTGTTGAGACGACGAAGCGAGGACTTCTTAAGATGGATTCAGCAAAGGAAAAAGTCATGGAGCTGTCGAATCGATACGGATTGATGGTCGATCCGGATGCTTTGATCGAAGACATCACGGTTGGCATGCAGCAGCGTGTAGAAATATTAAAAATGCTTTACAGAGACAATGAAATACTGATTTTCGACGAGCCCACTGCAGTTCTTACTCCGCAGGAGATTGAAGAACTTATGAAAATCATGAAAAACCTGACCGATGAAGGAAAATCAATTCTCTTTATTACCCATAAGCTCAATGAGATAAAGGCTGTTGCAGATCGCTGCACGGTTCTGAGAAAAGGAAAATATATTGGAACGGTCTCCGTTTCCGACTGTTCAAAAGAGCAATTGTCAGAGATGATGGTCGGACGAAAGGTAAGCTTTGCTGTTGATAAGGGCAGCGCCAAGCCGGGAGCAGCAGATTTTGAGGTCAGAAATCTAACCGTAGCCTCAAAGCACAGCACGAAAAAGGCGGTCAATAATGTTTCCTTTACCGTCAGAAAAGGTGAAATCTTATGTATTGCCGGAATAGACGGAAATGGTCAGTCAGAGCTTGTTTACGCCTTGACCGGACTTATGCCCATTGAAAACGGACAGATCCTGCTGAATGGACATGATATCACAAAAACCAGCGTGAGGAAACGAAACATTGCAGGAATGAGCCATATTCCTGAGGACCGGCATAAGGACGGACTCGTTTTGGATTATACTCTCTCCGAAAACCTGATGCTCAAGAAATATTTCACAACCGATTTTCAGCAGAACGGATTTATCAAGTTTGATGTCGCCAATCAATACGCGGAAAAGCTGATCAATGAGTTTGATATCCGAAGCGGACAAGGCACGAAAACCATGGTGCGAAGCATGTCAGGTGGAAACCAGCAAAAGGCCATCGTTGCCAGAGAGATCGATCTTGATCCGGAAATTTTAATCGCGGTTCAACCAACCCGTGGTCTGGATGTCGGCGCCATTGAATACATCCATAAGCAGCTCGTCGAACAAAGGGATGCAGGCAAGGCTGTTCTCTTGATATCACTTGAGCTGGATGAAGTAATGAATGTCAGCGACCGCATTCTGGTCATATATGAAGGAGAAATCGTTGGGGATTTGAATCCGTCAGAAATCACAGTACAGGAGCTGGGACTTTATATGGCTGGCTCAAAGAGAAGTGAGGTGGCTATATGAAAAGACTAAAGGACCTTCTGATCAATGATGCTTTTAACAATGCTTATTCATCCATTTTTTCCATACTTGTCGGCTTGCTGTTCGGATTGATCATATTACTGGTCAGTAATCCTGCTCAGGCAGTGGATGGATTCGTAATTATTTTAAAGGGCGGTTTCAGTACAGGTGCCAAAGGAATGGGTCAGGTTCTGTACTTCGCCACGCCGTTGATACTCACAGGACTATCCGTCGGCTTTGCATTTAAAACCGGGCTTTTCAATATCGGTGCCGCAGGCCAGTTTATTATGGGTGCGTTTGCTGCTGTCTACATAGGAGTTCATTGGACATTCCTTCCGGCGCCGTGGCACTGGATCGTAGCGCTGATCGGAGCAGCTGTGGTAGGCGGTCTGTGGGCGTTGATTCCGGGACTTCTGAAAGCTTACTTAAATGTTCACGAAGTAATCGCAACCATCATGATGAACTACATCGGGATGTATCTGGCGAATTACTTGGTCAAGCTTTATGTTTATGATTCGAAAAAAGGTCTTTCTCTTAATGTGGCCGAATCCGCCGTACTGCCAAAAGGAGGACTTGATTATATCTTTTATAACCCGTTGGGTTCCACGAAAGATCTGTCCACGGTAAACTGCGGTATCTGGATCGCAATATTAATCGCAATTGTTATCTATATTATTTTGAATAAAACAACCTTCGGTTATGAGCTGAAAGCCTGCGGCTATAATCCTCATGCAAGCAAGTATGCCGGAATCAACGACAAGCGAAACATCGTATTGTCCATGGTCATCGCAGGAATGCTTGCGGGACTGGGCGGAGGACTCCTCTATCTGGCAGGTGCAAACGGAAGACATATCAAGGTTGTCGACGTGCTCGCTGCAGAGGGATTTAACGGAATCCCGGTTGCCTTACTGGGTCTGTCAAATCCTATCGGCATTATCTTCTCCGCAATCTTTATTTCCTACATCACACAGGGAGGAAATTATCTGCAAACACTTGATTTTGTACCGGAGGTTATCGATATTATCATTGCCTGCATCATTTACTTCAGCGCATTCTCACTGATATTCAGAACGCTGCTGCCTCGCTTTATCAAATTCCGTAAAGAGAAAAAGGCGGCAAAGTCCGGTGACCAGACAGAAACCGAAGTTCAGAAAGATGCTGAAGTAAAGGAAGAAGGGAGTGATTTATAATGGATATTTTATTTCTTGTATTCCAGCAGACGATGTTTTTCTCCATTCCTTTACTGATTGTAGCTCTTGGCGGTGTTTTTACGGAACGAAGCGGTGTTACAAACATTGCATTGGATGGAATGATGATTATGGGTGCTTTTACAAGTATTTTCTTCATCAACCAGTTTGAGCATCTGATGAGCGGGCAGTCGCTGCTGCTTGTCGCAATTGTGATCGCAACGGTAACAGGAATGATCTTCTCTCTGCTCCATGCATATGCAGCCGTAAATCTGAAGGCAGATCAGATCATCAGCGGTACTGCGCTGAATATGTTCGCTCCTGCTTTTGCTATTTTTATTGCAAGAATGATTCAGGAAAACGGAGTTCAGCAGATCAATTTTGCCAATACCTTCCGTATTCCATCGGTTCCGGTTTTGGGAGATATTCCGGTAATCGGAGGCTTGTTCTTTAAGAACGCATACATCACAACCTATATCGGATTTGTCATTTTGATTCTGTCTGTGATCGTATTATATAAAACGAAATTTGGATTACGGCTCCGAGCCTGCGGCGAGCATCCTCATGCGGCCGATTCCGTCGGAATCAATGTATATAAAATGCGTTACGCCGGAGTCATGATTTCCGGAGCCCTGGCCGGTTTGGGAGGACTGGTATTCGTAATTCCAACTTCCACAAACTTTAATGCGACCGTATCCGGGTATGGATTTCTTGCTCTGGCAGTAATGATCTTCGGACAATGGAAACCGACGCGCGTATTGTTCGCGGCATTTTTCTTCGGACTGATGAAGACGATTGCATCGGCTTATTCGGTTATTCCGATATTATCAACCTCGAATATTCCGAGCGATATTTATAAGATGGTTCCTTTTATCGCGACACTCATCGTACTGGCATTCAGCTCGAAATCTTCACAGGCGCCAAAGGCGGTTGCGATTCCTTACGACAAGGGAAGTAGATAAACGAAGGAGAACTTATGTCATTTTTACCAATGACAATTGAAGAAATGAATGAAAGGGGATGGCCTCAGCCTGACTTCGTCCTGATCACGGGCGATGCTTATGTTGACCATCCCTCTTTTGGTACAGCTATTATCAGCAGGGTTTTGGAAAGCCGCGGATATAAGGTTGCAATTTTAGCGCAGCCGGACTGGAGAAAGACCGATGATTTTAAGCGTTTTGGGAGACCAAGACTTGGATTTTTAATTAACGCGGGGAACGTGGATTCCATGGTGAACCACTATTCTGTGTTTAAGCACAGAAGAAAGACCGACAGCTATTCTCCCGGTGGAAAGGCAGGAAACCGTCCCGACCGTGCTGTAATCGTATACAGCGTAAAAGCGAGGGAAGCCTATAAGGATGTGCCGGTGATCATTGGCGGCATCGAGGCCAGCCTGCGGCGTTTCGCACATTACGATTATTGGGATGATAAGGTGCGCCGTTCTGTTCTATTGGACGCAAAGGCAGACCTTCTCATTTACGGTATGGGAGAAAGTGCTGTGGTTGAGATTGCAGACGCGCTGGATTCCGGCATCGAGGCAAAGGATATCAGCTGGACCAGCGGAACGGTTTATCGGATAGTCAATACAAAATTCAAAGACGGAGTCACGGAAGAATTCTATGAAAAGGAACTGTTCGGGGATGGGGACACGGTGATGCTGCCGACGTATCACGACATTGCAGATGGCAATCAATCCGATACAAATACGAAGAAAAATTACTGCAGAAGCTTCTTGCTGCAGTATCAGAATAATGACTATATTGGAGGAAAACGACTGATTGAAAAGTATGATAGTACTGTTTATATCGTTCAGAATCCACCCCAGGAGCCGCTGACTACGGAAGAACTGGATGATGTCTATGAACTTCCATACGAGGGGACCTATCACCCAAGCTATGAAAAGGACGGCGGTGTTCCTGCAATCGAAGAAGTCAAGTTCAGTATCATAGCAAATCGAGGCTGCTTCGGCGGCTGCAGTTTCTGCGCACTTACCTATCATCAGGGCAGGGAGGTACGTGGAAGAAGCAGGGAGTCCGTTGTCAGGGAAGCAGTCCGGTTAACGGAAAGAAAAGACTTCAAAGGCTATATTCATGATATCGGCGGTCCGACGGCTAATTTCCGGAAGGCAGCTTGCAAGAAGCAGCAAAAATCGGGAGTTTGCAAGAATAAGGATTGCCTCTATCCAAGTCCGTGTACCCAGATGGATATCGATCATACGGAGTACCTGGATCTCCTCAGAGAGGTTCGAAGCCTCGACAAGGTTAAGAAGGTCTTCATCCGATCCGGTATTCGGTATGACTATCTGCTTGCAGGCAAGGATGATCAATTTATGGAAGAGCTGTGCAGACATCATGTGAGCGGAACACTAAAGGTAGCTCCGGAGCATGTTTCCAAAAGAGTGCTGGCGAGTATGAGGAAGCCTTCCAAAGAGGTATTTCTGGCCTTCAGTCAAAAGTACAAGGAGACAAACGAACGGTTGGGATTGAAGCAGTATCTGATCCCGTATTTCATCTCGTCCCATCCCGGCTCGACTCTTGAAGATGCCGTTGAGCTGGCGCTATTTTTGAAGAAGAACGGGTTTGTCCCCGATCAGGTTCAGGATTTTTATCCGACGCCGGGGACCTTGTCAACCTGTATGTATTATACGGAGCGTGACCCTTTCACCGGAGAGCGGGTGTATGTCCCAAAGGATATGGAAGAGAAAAAAATGCAGCGTGCATTGATGCATTTCAACAAACCGGAAAATAGAGAAATAGTAAAACTTGCATTGCAGAAGGCAAAAAGAGAAGATTTGATTCCGGTCCTGCTCGGATCTTTTGAAAAAAAAGAGTATAAGGTCAGACCGGTTGAAAAAAATAAAAGCAAAGTAGGGAAACGAAAATGAGCCTGATTGCAAAATTACCGGACATTATTAAAGAATGCAAGGAAGCTTACCGGTCGGTTACGGCAGGCAGCTTTTCCGTGGCTGAAAAGATCGGACATGGTGATAATATTCTGGCACACGGTGATAATTTACCCTTCATGAAGTACCTTTTGGAACAGAAGGAAATGGCAGGAAAGATCAATTTGATCTACATCGACCCACCGTTTTTTTCAAAGGCAAATTACGGGTCGGAGCTCAAGCTTCACTCGGATAAGATCAGTAAAATCCCGGTCATAAAACAGAAAGCCTATCACGATGTTTGGGAAGACGGAATGGAAGAATATTTAAAGATGATTACCGTCCGACTTATTCTGATGAAGGAGCTTCTGAGCGAGGACGGCTGCCTTTGGGTGCATTTGGACTGGCATAGCGTTCATTATGTGAAGATACTGCTGGATGAGATTTTCGGGGAAAAGAATTTTATCAACGAAGTGATCTGGACCTATAAATCCGGAGGAGTCAGCAAAAATTACTATGCGAGAAAGCATGATACCTTGCTGTTCTATGCAAAGTCACCAAAATATTACTTCAAAGCACAGCAGGAAAAGTCCTACAACAGAGATTTCAAGCCATACCGTTTTAAGGGTGTGTCCGAATACCGGGATGATGTTGGCTGGTATACTATGGTCAATATGAAGGATGTCTGGCAGATCAACA
>CAZTEH010000019.1:0-47351 GCA_964612345.1 uncultured Oscillospiraceae bacterium
CTGAAGCTGCCGTCTCCCAGGATGGTACAGCCTGCGATTCCTACTCCCTTAGCAGCGTATCTGCTCAGATAAACAGGGAGCGGTTTAACGACGACCTGATGCTTCCCAAGGAGTTCATCGGCGAAAATGCAGGCCAGTCGATCTCCGGAGTCAACCAGGAGCAAAATACCGTCTACGATGTTGGTCTGTGCCTCCTGAAGATGGAAAATCTTGTGCAGTCTTATAATCGGATAGCATACTCCGCGGATCATGATCATTTCATTTCCGTCAGGATCAGAAAGAAGCTGATTCGGAGTGGCTTTAAATGATTCTCTGATGTTGGAGATCGGAATCGCATAAACATTCTTTCCGACACGGATTTCCATGCTTGCGATAATAGCCAGGGTAAGCGGTATTTTAAAGAAGATGTTGGTTCCGGCGCCCTTTGAGCTTTCAATGGTAACCGTACCGCCAATTTTTTCAATATTCTTTTTTACGACATCCATACCGACGCCTCTGCCGGAGAATTCGGTTACTGCTTCCTTTGTGGAAAAGCCCGGAACTGTCAGCAGGTTGAAAATTTCCTTTTCCGAATATTCGTTTTCCGGTTTCGTCAGAATGTTTTTTGTCTTTGCTTTCTCCAAAATCATTTCAGCATCGAGGCCTTTTCCGTCATCGCTAACAGAGATGATGATGTCTCCTCCGATATTTTGCGCAGAGAGAATAATACGACCCACCGGATCTTTCTTAGCGGCAACTCTGCCGGCTTTATCTTCAATGGCGTGGTCCATAGCATTTCTGACCAGATGCATCAATGGATCGGCAATGCCGTCGATGATGGTCTTATCCACTTCCGTGGCCTCTCCCATTAGTACAAGGTCAACATCCTTATCGAGTTTCTTACCCATATCTCTTACGATACGTCGCATTTTCTGGAAGGTAGCAGCGATAGGAACCATTCGGATCGACATTACGATATCCTGTAATTCGTCGGTTAATTTTCTCAACTGACGGGAAGCTCTGTTAAAGCTGTCTAACTCAAGTCCCACCAAATCCGAATTGCCGGATACCATGGACTCAGTTATAACAATTTCTCCGACCAGATCCATGAGGGTATCCAGTTTGTTCAGATCAACATTAATCAGGTTCTGCTTACCGGCTTTACCTCTTCCCGTATCACCGGCGTCTGAATTATTCGCAGAGGCTGATACTTTCACAGTATCGGCTTCGGAGGCGACAGAAGCACTTGCAGCAGCAGGGCTTGTTTTCGTGGAAACGCTCGGGAATGCATTAATAAACTCAACGGTATAGACAGACAAAGTACCCTTTGCCAAAGAAGCGATTTCTTCAGCTGGCAGAGCAGTAGATAAGCTGCAATAAAATCCGTTTTGGGAAATAATGCTGGAAGCATCCTTATTTGCATTCAATTCTTCCGGTATGGTTTTTAAAACCTTTCCGACCGTGTCCAGCTTGTTAACCAGCATAAAGGCCCGGATATTTTCCATCTGACAGTCAGCTGTGAAATTTACATGGAGAAAATAGGTCTTCTGCCCATCCTGGGTGGAACCTTCCGCTTCGAAGGAGATATCATCTTCCAAAGAGATATCTTCCGGAACAGATGAACTGACAACAGTACTTTGCTTATCAACTGCAGGAGCAGTGCCGTTCATCCTTTCGAGCAAGTCAAGAATTTCCGCAATCAGATCCTCATTTTTACCGGAAGGCTTTTGGCCTTGTCGGATCTTTTCGACCTCTTCCTTCAAGAAATCGGAAACTCTGAGGACAAGGTCAAATAATTCCTGAAAATAATCTTCATCGATCCCATTGTCACGTATTATGTAAAACAAGTCTTCTAATTTATGGGATACATGGCATATCGTATCGAATTCCATCATTGCAGAAGAGCCTTTAATCGTATGCATGATACGAAAGATCTCGTTCACATTATCCGTTGAAAGGTTTTCGTCCTTCTCCGAATGAAGTAATATTTCATCTAATTGGTCAAGAAGGGTTGTCGATTCAAACAAGTACATTTCCAACATAGAATCATTTGCATAATCAAAGTCACTCATCGTAATTCCACCTTTTTATCATTAATGTTTCTAAAAAAACTAATACAGTTCTTAATAATAATTATCGGCAAATTAGGGATAAAGATTAGATGATTTCATAGATTAATGAAAATATATTTGTCGATTTATTGATTTTCCTACCGATTCGAGATATAATCAGATATCTTAAGCCTTACTGAATAAAGAAAAAATACAATTGATTGATTTAATCACATTTTTTCTTTATTCAGGTGCAAGGGTTTTAACAAGAAGCATCTAAAAACCTTGCACCTGAATTGTTGGAATTTATAATTTCAACAATTCAGACGGCATAAATTACGGCGTCTGAATGTAAAAAGCGGTAGATTTATAAGGCTTTTTACATTCAGTGCGGGTACAACCCGCACTGAATAACTGAAATCCCAGTTATTCAGTAAGCCCTAACTTACTAACGTCAGAATTGTCAGGGAGGATAAAAAATGGAATCCATCAATGATATTGCACGAAATAATATCAAGCGTTATAGAAAGTTAAGAAAGATGACACAGAAAGGATTAGCGGAGGCATTGGATGTGACCCATAGCTCCGTATCAGCCTGGGAAATCGGAAAAAATTCGATTGACATGGAGAGGTTAAATCAAATTTGCCAGGTATTAAATGTAAGCCTGTCGGAAATCCTGGCGGATGGCGGAGATGCCGACCAGTTGCAGAGAGATGAAGAAAACAGGAAAATCGTGGAAACGATCAACCGCCGGCAGGAGGTTAAGCGCCTGATGCTGACGACCTTTGATTCCAGGAATGATGATATCGTAGTGGCCATCAAGCTGCTTGAAGCATTGAAAAAAAGATAAGGGCAGACAAGGGAACGATAAGAAAAGGGAGAGTTCAATGTGGTTGATATTTTAAAGATCACTTCGCCAATTTCTATAAAAAGTAAAGTACAAAATTTACCCAGTAAGCTTCCTACGGATGCTATCTTTGATATTACAAATCAAAACCAGGTCATAACAGAACAGCTTCCCAAAACAAAAAGTGTCGACGAACAAAGCGGGAAACAGTCCCTTCTTAAAAACCTCAACAAGGAAATTTTTGAACCTCTTTTGCATAGTACGAGGGCTCAGGCCGACGGCGTGCGGAAGCTTGTTCTCATGGCAAAATTCTTTGAAACACCAAACGGTATCCTGTCCGAAAATTTTTTGGACGGTATTTTTGTGAAACCTCAGGAGATGCTGGGCGAATTACTGACCAGAGAAAAGGGTGCGACCATTTTTACGGGAGAGTTTTTTGACAGCCTCAGGATGCTTGCGAAACTGGAAGGTCAGCCAAAGCTTAAGGAAGCCATTGTTTCCATATTGAAGCATTTTGACTGTTATGTAAATCAGGAAAATTCTCTGAAAGCGATTGTAAGGCAGGGACAGGATCTGATCCATAAGCTCCCGAAGATGGAAGCCCAGGAGTTACAGGAGCAGATGGAGACGCTGGATACCATGGTCAAACTCGGCGTCATGACAAAGCAGGGGATCATCACGCAACAGAGTACTATAAACAAGCTGAATATCATGATCAATCAGGATGATGTGGTAAATCAGGACAAAACGTCAATTACTGACAATAAAACAGTGCTGGATTTGGAACGTATCATAAAGCAGGATAAGGAAAGCCAGGCGGAAATCAAGGCTTACCTGAAAAATGAAATCATCCCGGAATTGGGTAAAATCGCAAAGCGGCATCAAGGCAGTGAGAAGATATACAATCAAGTGATGTCCATCGTTCATAATATCGTACGCTATGATAAGGCTGATCCCAAACTGCTTGAAGAAGCCATTTTCCAGCTCGGTGATGATTTAAAGCTTTTGACCAATTTGACGGATGAAGATGTCATCGAAATGAAAAAGCTCGTGTTTGAGAATGCAATCGAAGAGCAGCAGTTGGGAGACAAGCAGAACATTGAAAAAAAGACCATGGAGAAGTTTGGTTTAGAGCAGAAGGATACCGACATGGCATCCTTGCTGATTAATGCATTGGATAAAGCGGGACCGTCCAAAATAAACAGCGTAGCGCAAAGTCTGCTGCTTAATCTGGTGCAAAGCGAAAGCCCTATGATACCGCTGATGCATTTCACCATCCCATTCCGCTATTTGGAGGAAAACACCTATGGCGAGTTTTTTGTGGACAAGGACTGCAAAGAAAGAAAAGGGGATGCAAAATCCGCGAAAAATATCTTTTTCACCATACAATCGGATAAGTACGGGAATTTTGAAGTGGATCTTCTTGCAAAAGACAAAAAAATCGATCTGGATATCCGGTGTCCCGATATCCTGCTGAATCCGGTGAAGGAAACCAGATCCAAGTGGAAAGAAATCATCGAAGAACAGGGTTTCCGCCTGGCCAGTTATCAGGTTGGAGTTTATCAGGAAAGCCAGTCCATTGTGCAGCGGTTTCCAAAGCTTGCAGTAAGGAAGGTGGGAATCGATGTCAAAGTTTGATGAAAAGAACGGGGCAATGCAGAAAGACCTGGATAAGGAAAGATTATCCTCACTCAGCGTTGCTGCCTTGAAATATGATAAGGATAAGAATAATGCGCCTTGTGTTGTGGCCGCAGGGACCGGATACATCGCCCAGAAGATCCTGCAGGTGGCTATCGAAAACGGAGTAGCCATCTACCATGATGATAGTGCAGCCACACTTCTGGCCAAGCTTGAGATGGGGCAGGAGATCCCGCCGGAGCTTTACCAGATCGTCGTTAATATCTATATTTCGCTGTTGGATCTGGCGCAGGAGAAGAAAAGGTATTGATTTACAAGTCGGGGATTGAGATTCTGATATGAAAAAATGTTATATATATAATGTAGATATATTTTTACTGTAATAACTGTAAGCTGTGGTTCGCACCACAGCTTTTATAATTGTAGAGCCAACAAAAAGCAAATGGCCGCCATTGCTGGCGGCCATTGCCGATGTGTAGATCTTATGCCTTCTGTTATATTTATTGTAATAACTGAAGTACGCCTTGAGGCTGCTGATTGGCCTGAGCAAGCATTGCCTGAGCTGCTTGTGACAGAATGTTGTTCTTTGTGAATTCCATCATTTCTTTCGCCATGTCAACGTCTCTGATTCGAGATTCAGCAGCGGATAAGTTTTCGGAAGAAGTTCCGAGGTTGTTGATTGTATGTTCAAGTCTGTTCTGGTATGCACCCATCTTAGCACGTTCGCCGGATACACGGTCAATCGCTGTCTGGATCGTTGAGATTGACGTATTTGCAGAAGTTGCTGAGGATACATCAACTGAGCTGACACCCAGAGAGGAGGAACCCATATCTTCAAGTGTTACACTGAAGTTCTGGCTTGCGTTTGCACCGATCTGCATGTTCATGCTGGCCTTGGTTACGGTAATGCTCGTGTCGGTTGTTGTTTTAACCTGAATCTGCATACCCTTCAATGCGCCGGAATTGATCGTCAGCTTACTTCCGTCTGCATCGTCGGCAACAGTTGTAACTGCAACGCCACCAACTTGTCCAACAATAGCGTCAGCACCTGTTGTTGTGTGAACCGGAGCAGCACCCATCAAAGGTGTAGCAGCACTTCCAGATATTGTTGTGGCATTTGAACCATAACGATTATCGGTGAGAATCAACTCATGAGTAGCATTTAATGTATCAAGTGAAGCTACAATGTTTGTCTGGCTCGTAAATTCATTGATTCTGTTGACGATAGCTCCTTCTGCGGTTGCTCCTGCTGCAAAAGTGATGTTAACACCATTAACTGTAAGAGTATCGTTAACACCAGCAACAAAAGTTATACCGGCAGCAAGATCCGGTGTTCCAGTCCATGTATCCTGTGTTGCAACGGATGTTACATCTACCAGATATGTGCCTGCTGTAATTGTGTCGGAAAGGGCAGAAACAACAGCTACGTTTGCAGAGTTTGCAGATGTTGCAGTTGTGCCGTATGCGCCCTTCATAAGTGTCTTGTTATTGAACTGAGTTGTGTTTGCAATTCTGTCGATTTCGGAAATCAGCTGTGAAACTTCCTTCTGCATTTCAGATCTGTCAGCACTGGTGTTGGTATCATTGGCAGACTGTACAGCAAGTTCTCTCACTCTCTGAAGAATGCTGTGGGTTTCGCTTAAAGCACCTTCAGCAGTCTGGATAAGGGAGATACCATCGCTGGCATTTCTGGAAGCTTGGTCAAGTCCTCTGATCTGGCTTCTCATTTTTTCTGATATTGCGAGGCCAGCAGCATCGTCTCCGGCACGGTTGATTCTAAGACCGGATGACAATTTTTCCAATGACTTGGAAGTGTTTGTAGTGTTTGTTGACAGCTGTCTGTAAGTGTTCAGAGCTGCGATATTGTGGTTAATTCTCATTTTAGTTTCCTCCTTGAAACATTTTTACCGAGATCCTTCTCGGCTAGTACATATTTGGCTTGATTCTCTCCCGTACGCTGAGAAAATCATTTTTGAACAAAGCTTTATTGCTTTGATATATATATCGGCAAAGGCCGCATATACTTTAGCTATTTATTGCCATTATTTTTTTTATTTTTTATCAAAGCTGCAATACCCTGATAATCGGCATGATCAATCTTTTCACTGGAGTCACTGGAGGCTTTGTTGGCTTCTATCGTCTCAATTAATTCCGCACGAATCACCTTTACTTCCTTTGGAGCATCAATCCCAATGGTGACCTTGTCATTCGACATAGATGTAATCGTAATTCTAATATTATCGGAAAGAACTAATGATTCTCCGACTTTTCTGCTGATAACTAACATCAGGTGCCTGCCTTTCCATCCTGTTGAAAAGGCAGATATCTAACGGAATAGTCCGTATTTTGCAGTATAACTTGTCTTGCCTTTTTTGTTTTCGGATTTAAAACTACAGGACTTTTGATATTGATGGAAAGTTCCTTAATCGTTGAAGGAACGCTGGCAATTACCAAAAAAATCAAATCATCGATACTTTTAACCTCGCAAAGCTCCATGTCTTCTTTTGACAGAACGGGTCGGTAATTCGGGTACAGATCCCAGGGTTCAAAGACCAGAAAGCAAGGAACTAAATGATCGACCGATTGAAGATACAGAAATGAGATCTCTTCAAACGATTCTTCAAAAATTGCAAACTTACGGTCATCCTCAAAGCCGTAAAGACCATCGTCGAATTCGTAAATAGCATCGTTCTCTACCCAAACAATGCCAAAATCTCTCGTATTGATATCCATAAATTTCAAGTCTCCTTATGCTTTGACATCAAAGCTTGGCTTGCCGTCAAAGATTTGATTATACTCTTCCGGCGGGATATAATTAGGATCGGCGCTCTTCGGTATATATAATGGCCCGCCGACATATTTGATTATAACCTTTGGCCGTTCGACTACTTTTAACTCTAAATCCGGTGGAAGAAAACTTGTGTCTATGTTATCTACACTCGGAAGGCCGCCGGAAAGCTGACTCATGTCAAAGTTGATCTGCATGCTTTCAAATCCATAGGTTGAAGATGCTGAAGAATTTGCTGACACATTAGGCACAGAATCTATGATGTTATCGATCCCTCTGTTAACCTGCTCGTATTTATACGTGCTGGTGTCGTGATTCTCCATTTTCACATTCATGCTGAGATTTCCGTCACCGGAATATTGGGCGGTTGCAGTGTAGGAAAGATTGTGCCAATCTACAGAAGAATTAGTCTCGAAAGAATCCATTAATTGAATATTAATGGGATTGCTTTGTATTGTCATCCTGTCATCCTGCTGGGATATGCGCAGACTTGCGGACTGGGATGAAGTATGGATTGTTTTCTTTTCGACATATTCGACTGAAATAGGTACTGTTTCAATTGTGATAAGCGGCTTCATTATAACCACCTCCCTTGCATAAAGTTATATATGCACCGCATCAATATTTAGGACATAAAGTCGAAAATAGATGGCTGTATAATCTTGGTTCCCATTTGCAGAGCAGCGTTATAAGCTACCTCCTGGGTTTTAAATTTGATAATCGTGCTGGCAGGATCGGCGCCTTCAACATCAACTTGCTGTTCCTGTAAATCGAGAGTTCTGGTATCATATCGATCTGTCATAAAGTCCAAATAAGAAGTCTTGGATCCCACCTCTGTTAGATTATAAATGATTTCCATTGATGCAGAGCTAAGTTTATCGAATCGTTCACTAACTGCATCGTAGGAATAGCTGCTTGATTCCAATCCTTCTGCTATATTTCCCAGAAGGTCGTATAAATTATTTGAAATTTCCGTACCGTCCAATAAAGTAGTCTTGCCTGAACCGACGACATTGATCCCGGGAATGGAATACTTAAAAACGGTGCTGGGATCTACGATGGTCTTTGTTAGATTAAGGGGATCCGGTATGATGCTGGCTCCCAAGCCGATATCGACATACATGGAATCCTTTTTTAATTTATCTATGAAAGCTTGATTATCTGCGGGAGTAGCCGGTGCGGGAAGCGGTTCATCCAAGGGGTAGCCGTTATAGTACAGCTTGTCGCTAACCACGGTAAAGGGTTTTGTGTCTGTATTAGTGCCACCGAAGTAGTAGACATCGGATGCTTTTGAATTCAGCGTCTGCAATAATTGATCCTGAATACTTCTAAGCTGTGTAGCAACGATTTTTCTTTCGTCTTCACTGGCGGTTCCTGTATTGCCAATCAGAATCTGATCCTTGGCTTCCTGAAGTAATTCTTCAATATGACTCAGGGCGGATTCCGTATTAGTAAGGGAGGATTGAGCATGTTTAATATTCGCCTGATATCCATCTGCTTTGCTCAAATCTCTTCTGATCTGAAAAGCTTTGATTGCAGCAGAAGTATTTTCGGAGGATTTTGAGAAAGCCCTTCCGGATGATATCTGTGTATTCAATTTATCAAGATCTGTTGAAAGCGTATTCAACGAACGAATATATTTTGTTGTGATCATTTTATTGGTAATTCGCATTTATCTCATCCTCTCTCTAACGGCCTACAAGACCCATCCCGTTGATTATTTTATCTACAGCTTCATCCAGAACAGTGAAATATCTAGCTGCAGCATTATATGACTTCTGATAAGCCATCAGGTTGATTCCTTCTTCATCCAGTGCAACTCCCGACATGGACTCTCTGGAAGCATATAGGTTATTCAGAACAGTCGACGCTGTGTCGGAAAAATTCTGATGAAGCTCTGTATCAAGAGATAACTCTCCAATCAGCCCCGACATATATTCATTTACGGTACCTTCAAACATAACCGCTGAAGTAGCGACATCAGGATCTTTGAGAAAGCTCATGTCAGACTCCAAAGCGGAAATCATTTTGGTGATATTATCTCCTCCACCCGTTGAAGAAGGTGTTGTTGAAGAAGTTGTGGTTACAATGTAGGAGGCATCTTCCAACCACGCATTTGATATCTGAATGTTTCCGGCGGTTATGTCAGTTGTACCGCCGGTATTGTCTGTAAATAGCGGAAGAACAGTTGTACCATCTGTGTCCAAATTAAGATCGTTTAATACTTTCGCAAAATTAGAAGCAAAGGTATTTATGGAGTTTTCGTAGTAAAGGGTTCCACGGAAGGTATTTTCACCTGCAGCAGCATAGGTGCCTTTTCCATTGATCAAATCTAAATAACCTTTGATAGAACCTCCGGTAAAATGGGATGTAATATCTCCATTATATCCTCCAAAACTACTGTTGATTTCTATTTCCATTTCGTTATTCGCATTCAAGGATGCGGCCAAGGTATTATACAAACCGTTATTAACAATCCCGATGGATGTATTGTTATTCGTTATTGAAATGGTTAGGTTTTCTATCGTTAAATCCTCCGAAATATTTTCGGGGGTAGTTGTCACCTTAATATTTGCAATCCCTGAGAGTTCATCGATCAATGTATTTCTTTTATCGTAAAGCTCGTTTGGGGTATTACCATGAGTAAGCTCTTCTCTGATTTGGGTATTTAAATTGGCTATGTTCTTAACAATTGTATTAAAGTCGGTATCTATAACGACTTTGCTTAAATCATAAATCTGCTGATCTCTTACTTGTTTTGTCTGATCTGAATATACATTTAAAATCTGTGTGACTTTCTGGGCTGCTGTTCTTGCAACAAGAGCAATATCCTTGCTCGAAGGTGTTCGAGACAGAGTTTGGAGCTGATTGATAAAGTTTGATATCTCGCCTTGCAATTTTTCGTTTTCCGCTTCGTCAAATACGTTTTCCAGATCGGACAGTCCTTCCAGCAGGGTATTGTATTGTCCGCTTTCCGCGGCTTGCGCTCGGAAACGTGCATCAAGGAAGGGGTCTCTGATCTGGCTGATACTGTTGACCTCAACACCAAGCCCTACCGTTGCGCCGGGAACAGTGAATTTCTGTGTATACCCGCTGCTGGAAATAGAGGTCAAATCGACTCTCTGCCTGGTATATCCTGTTGTATTCACATTGGCAATGTTATTTCCGGTTACGTCGATATTCGCCTGGCTTGCAGCCAAAGCTCTGCTTGCTGTTTGAAATGCTAAAAATGTAGGTCTCATAATCTTATCCCCTTAACATTCTGTCCGGTGCGTCAGCACCGCCCGACAGAATTTATGCTGAAAAATCATGAATCGAAGATTCATAGATTTTTGTCGTATTAATCGGTTTGCCGTGCTATATTTTCTTCTCGAAGGATTTCGGAAACAGGGTACCGTGTACTTCTGCTGCATTTTGGTTGTAGGTTGTGTTGTCTTTTTGCAGATCCTGTCTCACTAGGGCCTTGTCTATGGTGTATAGCTTACTCTGCAGCAGAACCCTGCATTTTTCCTTATAATAGTTGACTTCGGTCATGGTCAGCTCAAATTCTCCAAGTAAGTTGAAGAAGCGGAGCCGCTCTTCCTTGGGCAGATGCTGAACCATTTCCGTTAAATTCTTTGCCCTGATGTTCAGCTTAGATAAAAAGCTTGCCGTCTGCTGATCAAAGTTTTTGGTTTGTAGCAGTAGAGCCTGCTGGGATTTCAAGCTTTGATTCAGAACGTCAATTTCATCGTTCATGATGGCTTCCAGTTCCTCTTTGAGCACCGGTACCGCATTCTGGTAAAGCTTCAGGATACCCGAGAGGTATTCGTGAAATTGGTCTAAGGCTATATTAAACTCGATGTTGTCTGTCATGTTCATCCAACCTCCTGGTATTTGATCGCTAAGTTTATTTTAGTATTTCATCGGCAAGTAAATTGGTTGATACTTCGTAGGTTCCGTTTTCAACGGATGCCTTTAAATCCTCGATTTTAGCGGAAGAGGTACTGACCGACACGTCGTACAAGATGGCTGATTTGGCCACGGACAAACGTTTATCGTCAAAGGACCCTGTGTGGCTGCTGGAGATTTCGGAACTGTCCACCTTATTTTTCAAGGTGTATTTCTTGTTTTCCTCAGTGCTGATATTTTTTGCGGGATCGTTGTTTAGATCCTGAATCTGTTGCGGCTGAATGGATTTGCTTTTGTTTACAAATGATATTTCCATTGATGATACCTCCCTTCAAAGGCTTTTATTCTATGAATCAATCGGAGCTTTTCCCGCTCCATTTTTTAATCTACGCTATCTATATCGGCATTCTAAAAAAAAACTTTAGACATTCATAAAAAAACTTTTGGTTCGATAAAAAAAATAGTTTTTAAGCCGGTAGAGGCAAATAACTACATATGGAATCGAATAACACAAGAACAGGACAATAAATCAACTCGTAATCAAATAAAAACAGCTGTAATTAGTCGATAAACCATCGATATTCGATAATGCATTGAAAAAATAGATGCAATAATCTTCCCCCCCGGAGCATAAAAAAGTAATTGTCTAAACGTGTAAAATGTAGTAGAATCAAGTACGAAGCATACTACATTATATGTCAAATATTTAAGCATTCTGTATAAACCTGTTTTATGCTGAAATATTTTGCAGGTATGTGTTAGGAAAATAAAAAACTATTTTCCAATCCAAGCAAGGAGGTGGATATATGATCGGTGATTCCATAACATCTGCCATACTGCAGAAAGCCTTAGACGGCACTTGGCAGAGGCAGCGGGCAATATCAAACAATATTGCTAATCATGAAACACCCGGATACAAAGCGATTAAAGTTGATTTCGAGAATTCTTTGGACCAGGAAATCAGAAAGCTTGAAAACAGTATACCCACCAAAGAAAGAATAACCGAGAGCCTGGAAGCTCTCAAGGACTCAGAAATCAACGTATATTCCGACGAGTCCACCTCAAACAGGGCGGACGGAAACAATGTGGATATGGAATTGGAAAACATTGAAATGGCCAAGACCCAGATTCAATACCAATACCTGACGAGAAGCATGACCGATATGTTTTCCAGATTGAGATATGCGATCAGTGAAGGAAAGAAATAAAAGGAGTGATGTGTAGATGGATTTTTTAAGCTCACTTAATATTTCCGGATCCGGATTGACGGCACAGAAACTGCGGATGGACGTGATTTCCCAGAATATTGCCAACGCAGAAGTGACCAGAACAGAGGACGGTACTCCTTACCGCAGAAAAATGGTTGTCCTGAGCAGCATCAACGGCGGCAGCAGCTTCCGGGATGCGCTTAACAAGGCAACAAAAGTGAAAACCAGCGGTGTGCAGGTACAGAGTGTCGTAGAAGATCAGGCACCTCTTGTTCCCGTTTACAATCCCAGTCATCCGGATGCGAATGAAGAAGGTTACATCATGCTGCCGAATGTGAATACGGCACAGGAAATGATCGATATGCTGAGCGCAAGCAGGGCATATGAGGCAAATGTCACCGCCTTCAATGCGACAAAGTCTATGGTTATGAAAGCATTGGAGATTGGCAGATAAAAGAGCGATTTTTAAAGAAAATCGGACAGAATGTTAAATGATGTGTGTGTAAATGTGTGTAGATTGTGTGTAGATGTTATTGTGTGTAGATTTAATTGTAATAAGTGAGGTAGAGAAGTGTTTATTGTTCCTATGAATTCTAACATTAATACGAGTAGTATTAATTCTTTCGGTTCGAATTCTGAAAAATTATCCGGGGCCTCCGGTGATAGTACCGGCCTGGGTTTCAAGGACATTTTTCAGGATGTCATTAACAATGTCGAGGAGACGGAAGCCGCCACTGAAATGGATGCTTACAAATTATCCATTGGAGAAATGGATGATATGCATACCATGCTTATCAATGCGGCAAAGGCGGATGTTGCTCTGCAGACGATGGTTCAACTTAGAAATAAGTTTCTTGACGCCTATTCCGAGATTATGAGGACTAGTTTATAACAAAGCGTTGTCTCGTAATTTGGGGATATTTCTTTTCTTGTTTCAATTTACTAGAATTACAATTTAACGAATGGAAATATAAATATGAATGAGCAGATGAGAAAGACCTTAGCACCCTTGTCTCAATTTTGGGCAAACACATCCAATGTGGTAAAAAGGGTAGTGATAGGCGGAGTGATAATTATTATTGTTGTTGCTCTTGCTTTGAGTATTCTATTAAATACAAAAGATTACGTTGTTATATTTGATCAGCTTCCTGAATCAGAAACATCTGAAATATTGGCTGCAATGCAGGATATGGATGTTGAAGTCAAGGTAGACGACAGCGGATCTATTATGGTGCTGCGAGAAGACGAATCGAAAATAAGAATGCAGCTGGCGACAGAAGGATACCCCAAGAATGGACTGAGCTATTACCTGATCCAGGAAAACAGCGGAATGCTTACGACGGATTACGAACGGAAACAGTATGTGAACATGCAGCTGCAGGAAAGAATTGCCGCCAGCATTAAAACGCTGGAAGGCGTCAAGGATGCAGTGGTTACCATAACGGTTCCCGAGGATGATGTATTCTATCTTCAGGAAAAAGAAAGGCCTACCGCTTCCGTGATCATACATATGAAGCCGGGAAGCACGCTGGCGGATGGACAGGTTATTGGGATTCAAAATCTGGTCGCCAAGTCGGTTTCGGGACTTTCAAAGGATGATATCGCTCTGTCCGACAGTCTGGGTAATGATCTCATCGGAAGCAGCAGCAGCAATAATCCCGAATATTCGAAGATCAGCATAACAAGAGAAATCGAGAATGATTTAAAGAAAAAAATAACCGCAGTATTGCTGGGGCCGTATCAAAGCCAGCAGTTCAAGGTTTCCGTGACAGCCACAGTCGATACGGATGCGTTGGTAAAAGAGGAGACCGTTTACACCCCTTCACCGGATGGTGATAACACCGGTGTGGTCAGTGAAGAAACACGAAGCGATGAATCTTCCAGCACCACACAGGGCGACGGAGGAGTGGCAGGAACCTCTTCCAATTCGGAAATACCGACCTATGAAACAGGCGGATCAACCGGACAGAGTACTTCGACAAGCACCAGTGAAAATATAAAGTATCAGGTGAGCCAGACCAAATCCCAATCCCAGAAATCCGGAGCTGAAATTGAGGATATTTCCATCGGAATCGCAATCGACAAAGCATCCTTTGATCCGGGCGAGAGGGAAAGCGTCGTACAGCTAGTGGCCTATGCTGCAGGAGTAAGTCCTGAAAGCATTTCCGTGCAGAACTTCCAGTTTTATGAAGAAGAAGCTGGTTCCGGAACAGCAGAACCGGAGGCTGGTATCAATAAATTGATCCTTTACGGCGGTATCGGTGCCGGCGTCCTGGTTTTGGGAAGCCTCATCGCATTGATTCTGATGAAGAGACGCAAGAAGGGATCGAAAGAGGAGGCCTTTGCGATGGCAAGAGCGGCAGGCACAGAAGATACGTTGAATACGGTATTTGGTGAAGCTGAACCAGTTGAGATCAGGCATATTGCTCCTGTTCAGGATGTAAGAAGAGAAGAGATCAAGCAATTTGCCAAGACGAATCCGGAGATAGCGGCACAAATGATCAAGACCTGGCTCCGCAGTGATGAAAAGGAATAATGGGAAAAGTGATAATTATAGAAGTGTAATAGAGGGAAGAAGCGAATGATAGTAGGAATGACTGATTCTTTGACATCAAAACAAAAGGCGGCACAGGTGATTATATCCCTTGGCGCAGATGTTGCCTCAAGTATATATAAGCATCTTCAGGAAGAAGAAATTGAAAAGCTCACCTATGAAATCACAAGGCAGGATAGTGTAAAACCTGAATTTTCCGATCAGGCCATTGATGAGTTTTATGGTCTCTGTGTTGCGCAGAAGGTTTACCTTGAGGGCGGTGTGCAGTATGCGAAAAATGTTCTGGAGAAAGCCTTCGGCGTTCAGCAGGGCACGGCCTTGCTGGAAAGAGTGACCAAAACGCTTCGAACAAAGGCATTTGAGTTCATTCGCAAAGCGGATTACAAGAATCTGATGAATATGATCGTGAATGAACATCCTCAGACGATCGCTTTGATCCTGTCCTATGCAAGGGCAGATCAGGCATCCTCCATCATCGCAGAGCTGCCGAAGAGCATTCGTGTCGATGTAGTGGAAAGGATCGCCAGGATGGACAGGACTTCTCCTGATGTGATAAGGCAGGTGGAAGCGATTTTGGAACGGAAATTTGAATCCGTTGTATCCATCGACCTTCTGGAAGTTGGCGGAATCAATTACATCGCAGAAATCATGAACAACATTGATAGAGGAACCGAGAAGTTTATCTTTGACGAATTAAGCAGGAATGATCCGAAGCTGTCGGAAGAAATCAGAAAGCGAATGTTCGTATTCGAAGATATCATTATCCTGGATCCACTGGCTATTCAAAGATTCCTCAGAGAAGTGGATACAAAAGAAATGTCAATTGCTCTTAAGGGTGCGAACAAGGATGTGGCCAATGTCATCTTTGATAACATGTCACAGCGTATGGGAGAGACCGTTAAGAGTGAAATGGAATACTTACATAATGTCAGAGTAAGAGATGTTGAAGATGCGCAGCAAAAGATCGTGGCGATCATACGCAGACTGGAAGAAGAAGGGGAAATCGTCATATCTAAGGGTGGAAAGGATGATATCATTGTCTAGTATCGTAAAAGCAAAGCAGCTCACGGATGCACCACCGAGGTCTCTGGATAACGGTAACACAGCACCGGAAATCGACCGCGTGGAAATCGAAATGACAAGTGTCAGCGAAATGAATGAAAAAAAAGAAATCATTCTAAGGCAAGCGCTCAAGAAGGCAGAATACATAGAAAAAGAAGCGCAGCTGAGAGCGGATGCCCTGGTTGATAATGCACTCAAGAGCAGCCGGGAAATCATGAATGTAGCCGAGAAAAAAGGATATGACGAGGGTTATCTCCGCGGACTAGTGGATGGAGCCAACGCTTCGGAAACCGCAGCGGAGGAAGGGCTTCATGAACTCAGACGGCTGATGGAATTATTCAAGGTAAATCAAAAATCGGAGCTTGAAAGAGACGAAAAAGACCTGATGGAAATTGCCTTTGAGCTTGCCAAGAAGATCATGAAGCAGCATGTGCAGGCAGATGAAAATGCACTGCAGAAGATGCTGGAAGAGATCGTTTCGGAAAATCAAGGAAGCCTGAAGATTTATTTTTCAGAATATCAGAAAACACTGGATATCCATATTGATAAAGCCATTGCCAAGAAGATGAGAAACCTTACAAAAGATGCCAAGCTGGTCATAATCAAGGAGGGAGACCTGATCATGAGTGAAAATGAAGGCGGCATCGTGGATATGAGCGTACCGGTTCAGTTGGAACAACTGAAAAAGGCGGTCGATCACGCTTACTAGCGCAAAGGAGCGTTCGAAATGGATATAAAGAAATATAGCAGAATTATACGCAACGCTGACTCCTATTCGTATTTCGGCAAGATCGATAAAGTCATCGGAATGATGATCGAATCCAACGGACCTGAGTGTAAAGTCGGGGATCTCTGCAAGATATACGGACATGGAAACAAAACATATATCAGCGCAGAGGTGGTGGGCTTCCGGGGGAATAAGGTCTTACTCATGCCTTATGAAGAACCGGAAGGAATCAGTGCAGGCAACCTTGTGGAGGCCACACATTCTGCATTGAAGATCGGCATGTCGGAAAACCTGATTGGCAGAGTCATCAGTGCGACCGGAGAACCGATCGATGATGGGGGACCCATCGAATGTGACTTGCAGTACGAGGTACAGAGCGTTTGCTCCAATCCGCTTTCCAGACCGAGGATCCATGATATTTTAGAGTTTGGGATCAAGCCGATCGATGGGCTTCTAACCATAGGAAAAGGACAGAGAATGGGCATCTTCGCCGGAAGCGGCGTAGGAAAAAGCACCTTGATGGGCATGATCGCCAGGAATGTAAAGGCGGATGTGAATGTCATCGCTCTGGTAGGAGAAAGAGGTAGAGAAGTCCGGGAATTCCTTGAGCGTGATCTTGGAGAAGAAGGGCTGGCCCGTTCCGTTCTCGTCGTTGCCACATCCGATCAGCCTCCGATGCAAAGAATGAAATGCGCCATGGTAGCAACTACCATCGCAGAGTATTTTAAAGATCTGGGCAAGGATGTACTGCTTATGATGGATTCTCTGACAAGATTTGCAATGGCGCAAAGAGAAATCGGACTGGCCACGGGAGAACCGCCGGTGGCAAGAGGTTATACCCCTTCCATCTACTCCATGATGCCGAAGCTGCTGGAGAGAACCGGGAATTTCGAAAATGGTTCCATCACAGGGATCTACACAGTACTGGTAGAAGGGGACGATGTGAATGAACCGATTTCCGATACCGTAAGGGGCATCATCGACGGGCATATCGTATTATCAAGAAAAATAGCTATGCGAAACCACTATCCAGCCATTGATGTGCTGGGAAGCGTCAGCAGACTGATGAATGATATTGCAGACAAAGACCAGATCGCAGCTGCCGGAAGAATGAGAAACCTGATGTCCGTCTACGACACGAACTACGACCTGGTCAACATCGGCGCTTATAAAAGCGGAACGAACAGACCCTTGGATGAAGCGATTTCAAAGATGGACAAAATCAATGATTATCTGCAGCAAAATATTTATGATAAATTCCCATATGAAGACAGTATCACAAAGCTCAAAGACGCAATCGTATAAAAAATAGTAATGCAGTATCATATAAAAGGGTATCAATCATATGAAAAAATTTGAATTCCAATTGGAAAAACTATTGTCCTATAAAGGGCAGATGCTGGACAGTGAGCTGATGACTTTGGCAGTGCTGAACAATCAGCTGTCGGATGCACAGCATAAGCTGTTTGCGCTTCAAGCGGAGCAGGTACAATGCAGAGCGGAATTCGAAAACAAGATGCTGGAGAAAACCACACCTGCAACTTGCCGGATGTATACCTTTTATACGGAGCATCTCAAGGAGCAGATCCTGAATATGGAAAGAACGATCGAGAGTATTTCAGCGCAGATAGACAAGCAGATCGAATTGATAAAAAAACTCAAGCTGGAAACGAAATCCCTGGAGACATTAAAGACTTCGCGGTACGACGAATACAAGAAAGAAGACCTGAAGGCTGCAGAACTGCAACTGGAGGAATTTGTGTCAACTGCGAAGATCTTAAAAAGATCAGTCTAGTGGATCTCGTCTTCATATACTAGCTCGCCCAATTTGCGATGCAAATTGTCGGCGAACTTATGCAACGAAATCACAAATTTTCAATTTGTAGATTTCGACTGCGAAAAAAATTTAAAGGAAAGGAGGTAAGAGCGTGAATATCGACAACAACTTAGGAATGGCCCTATTTTCAAAGGACTTAAGCGGTATGACCGCCATCGGTGATTTTCAAGGTATGACAAACGGCGTATCGGAAAATTCGGAAGGCCCCCTGTTCCAGCAATTGATCTCCCAGCTGCTGACGGAAAAAAATAATCAAATAACCGATGCTTTAGGAGACAATCTAAGCGGCGGGGAAAAGGGCAAATCCGGTCGAATCGGCGATTTATTATCCGAACTGCTGCTTGCAGGAGGAAATCTGGCAAAGATGAGACTTCAGAATGAAGGAAACGTGATCGGCGAATCAGCCGAAAACAAAGTTCAATCGGAAGAAGCGGTTTTAACGGATGAAAACGTGGGAGCGATGGAAGCGATTCAAGCTTTGATGGCAGGATTGAACAATGCAATGCCGGTTTCAAACACCGAAAAGGTACTGCCTGAATTCGAAACGGGAAACGCAACAGCAGAAGAATTAAGTGCAGGAATCGTTTCAGTAAAGACAGCCGCCAGTGATCTGGGAATGCCGGAAACGCAGAAGTACATACCGGGCAATCCCGAGACGGAAAGCATCCCGGAAGAAATGACCGTGCCGGCCAATGACAAGACCACCGTACCGGATGGAAAGACTGACCAGACGGAAGCAAGCTCGATTCTGCAGACCGCAGGAAAGACAGTGCAGACGGATGCGGCCTTTCCCAGCCAACTAGATTCAACTACAAATGAAAATACTATAAAGTCAGCGAATGAAAAGTCTGAAGTGCAGAAAGGGACTTCCGGTCAGGAGTTCAAGATCTCCGAACCAGGAACCGACAAACAGACTGCCGCTGCAGGAATTCAAACTCAGGAAGCGATCACGGACCGCGTCGAGAAACCGAAAATCGAAGCCAACGGCGCAAGCCAGGACAGGATGGGTTTCCAAAACACAATGCAAGGCGCAGTAACAACAAGTGAAGTCGCAGAACCAAGTCCTCTGACCCAACCGGTTGAAGCAAGTGAACCTTACAACCAAATCAGAGAAGAAATCCTTTCAAAGCTGGAGCAAAAAGGTTCGACAGAATTCAGAATGCAGCTTGAACCGGAAGATCTGGGACAAATCGACATTAAACTGAAGCTTAGCGAAGGAAAACTGGTCATCGACATTTTGGCAGCAAATTCCAAGACACAAGCCCTGCTGACCGGCCAGGTGGATAAGCTGATCGCAAGCATGGGACTCCAGAACGTACAAGTAGAAAGTGTTCATGTCAGCCAGCAGATGAATTCGCAGACCCAGGACAACAGCCAAAGCCAGGGATACACGATGAGTTCTGGAATGGATTTCTCCCAAAGAAGACAACAGGAGCATCTACAGCAGGAATTCTTAAATGGCAGTAAGATTACAGGCACATTCAACCTGCAGCAGGATGAAGTACAAAACAACAATCCGGCGAACCGCATCGAATCGATCCGGTATGATTCCCACAGAATGAATTATGCTGTGTAGAAAGGAGGAAACAATATGTCTATTGATTCTATAAACAACTTCGGAACAACTGGAACAACTGGAACAACCGGAACAAACAGCACAAGCAATACGAGCAGCTCAGGCGGTACCGGTGCGTTGAACATGGATGACTTCTTACAGCTTCTCGTTGCTCAGCTGAAGAACCAGGATATGTACAATACGATGGATGACTCGGAATATATGGCACAAATGGCACAGTTTTCTATGCTGCAGGCGATTACCGATATGAGCGAATTGTCGATGACGTCCTATGGTGTAAGCCTGATCGGCAAAGAAGTAACCGTAGCACAGATCGGAGATGACGGAACGGTCAAAAGTATCGAGGGTATTGTTGACAGTGTCAATTTCTATAACGGAAGCCCTCAGGTTGTCGTTGACGACAAGAGCTACTCACTGAGCAGTGTCATGTCTGTTAATGAACCGAATATCATCATTCCGGACAGCGATATATAGGACGGCTCTAATACAGGCGACGAATAAAAAGTAGAAGGTGATTGAGATGTCGAATGAAATTTCGGGCAATCGATACAATCTGACGGATGCCATCATCAGACAAACGGAAAAGGTAAATTCTTCCCCTGGAAACAAAACGACAGGAACCGGCGCCCAGATAAACAACGGCAGGTCCTTCCAGGAGATCTTAAGCGAACAGCTCAACCAGAGAATATCCTTTTCAAAGCATGCGAACCAAAGGACGGAAGAAAGAAATATACAAATCAGCGAAACTGATTTGAGCCGTTTGGAGGATGCCTGCGACAGGGCTCAGCAAAAAGGGATCAAGGATGCCTTGATCGTGATGAATGATTCCGCTTTTATCGTAAATGCCCAAAACAAAACCGTTATCACAGTAGTTGATAAAAATGAAATGAAAAGTAACGTATTCACAAATATTGATGGTGCCGTATTTATATAGCTGGACCTTGAAACAGGAGGCTATGGTGGGCTTTGACTGACAGATAAGCTCACACCGGACACAGAAAGGATTTTAAAATGTTAGGATCAATGTATTCCGCAGTTTCAGGTTTGTCTGCACATCAGACAAAGATGAATGTTATTGGTAACAATATTGCCAACGTTAACACTTATGGCTTCAAATCAAGCCGTGTAACTTTTTCTGATGTATTCTATCAGACAATGAACGGAGCATCCGCTCCAACCGCAAATGGAGGCGGAACCAACCCAACCCAGTTGGGTTACGGTGCAAAGGTCAACTCCGTAGACGTAATCAACACTCGTGCAGGAAGTGCAACAACGGACCGTGCACTGGACGTATATATCAACGGGGACGGCTATCTGCCTACGAAAAATAGTGACGGTGTCATCAAATACACCAGAGTCGGCGTTTTAAGCTTCGACGTATCAGGAAATTTAGTTGACAGCAACGGAAACCAGGTTCTTGGGTTCAGAATGGATGAAACAACAGGCAATGCACAGCTCAATTCCGACGGCACCGCAACCGCGCAGAACCTGGTAGCCATTAAGGTAGACCCGGCGAAACTGGATAAATATACCGGAATCGCTATCGGACAGAACGGAGAAATCACAGCGATTCAAGAAGGTGACCCGACCTTTGTTCCTTCCGCTGATACCGGCTGGATGAGTGCGGCACCGACGGTAAGCGTAGCATCGCTTTATAACGGGCCGATCACCATGTCCGTAACCCGTGGATTTACACCAGCAATTGCTGCCTATACGGGTAATGGTAATAATATAAAAGTCAGCTCCAATGCGGACATCAGCTCTACGGTTGATATGGGAGTTGTCTATACTGCACCGTCAACCTACACATTAAATTATACGGATAGCGCTGCTGTCGCCAGAACTGCAACCGGAACCATGAACACAACGACAACACCGCCAACGCTGACCTTTACAGGTGTATATGACGGTACCGGAACAACTGCAACCGTATCGATTCCTGTCGATACGACAGCTCCTGCGGATATCGCAACCGGATACTATCTTCCAACCGGTACCTCTACTACCATTGCTAACATTGGCAGAGTAGCTGCAGCAGGAACATACAATGTCAATGCCACGACAATAGATAAATCAGGAGCCACCGTGACTTTGACAGATACCTATACCACCGGTGATACCACCATTACCTTGGGAGATATTTCTATTGATCTTGATACCGTAGAATTTGAAGCGGCTCTGGATGACGGATTTACCAATATCAATGTCGGTTCCGTAGGTGCCGGTGCAGGTGAACCGATTAAGATCGCCAACATCGCAGTAGCAAAGTTTACAAACGCCAATGCGCTCTCCCAGGATGGAGAAGGCTACTTTATTCAAACCACCAACTCCGGTGATGCGGTAGCAACCATTCCGGGCAACAATGGAACAGGAACCTTCCGAGCAGGCGCGCTTGAGATGTCAAACGTGGACCTGTCCAGAGAGTTTACCGAGATGATTATTACACAAAGAGGTTTCCAGGCCAACACGAGAATGATCACCACATCGGATGAAATGCTGTCTGAGCTGGTTGCAATGAAGAGATAACACAAATTTAGTTCAGGGGGAGTTAAAAAACTCCCTCTGAACTCTACTTATAATTGAAAAGGAGGGTGCTCAGCTCGCGTAGCGAGCGCCGATGGGAACCATGGGTTCCATAGCGGAAGCAGCGTTAGCTGCTTGAGGGGAAGATAGTATGATCAAGCTTACGAAATTAAACAAAAGCCACGATGAGACATTTATTTTGAATTGTGAACTCATCGAAACCGTCGAGGAAAGACCGGACACAACGATTCGGCTTGTGAACGGGAAACATTTTGTTGTAGCGGAAAGCTCTGCGGAGGTAGTATCAAAGGTAGTGGCATTCAAGAGGAGCATTTATAGCAGATAAACGAAATTTGAGGGAGTATTTATCAATGGAATTCAGCGTTCTGATAGGGTATGTTGCACTTATACTTGCATTGCTGTTTGGAATTGTATTTACAGATAGTGGAATTAATTTTGACTTACTGAACAATTTCATTAATGGCCCCAGCATCTTTATAACCATCGGCGGAACTCTATTTACCCTGTTGGCAGCATTTCCGTTTAAAACCTTTCGGTATTTACCAAAGCATCTGAAAATGGTTTTCGGAAGAAATCAGAAAGACCCTTACGAATATGTGGAAATCATTACTGAGTTATCAAAGGAAGCTAGAAAAAAGGGTTTGCTGTCGCTGGAGGAAAAGGCACTCACTTTCGAGGATGAATTCCTGAAAGAGAGCGTGCTGCTCGTGGTAGATGCCATCGAATCAGACAAGCTTAAAGCCTGGTTTGACCAAAAGATGTACAACATTGAGAGGCGGAACCAGGAGGAAAGAAAGTTTTATGAAATGGGTGCTGCTCTGGCGCCTGCATTCGGAATGATCGGGACGCTCATTGGACTGGTCAACATGCTGAAGGCGATGAACCTTGAACAAGGGCCGGAGCTGCTGGGTGAGAACATGTCCGTCGCTTTGATCACCACCTTTTACGGATCGCTGCTTGCCAACTGCTTCTTCATTCCCATGTCAAACAAAATCGAACTTGCCCAGGAACGGGAGATGGTTTTCAAGGAACTCATCGTTGAAGGCATCATATCCATCAAGGAAGGGGAAAATCCCAAGTTCATCCGTGAAAAATTGATGAACTTCCTGGAGGATCATGAAAAACGACTGGATGGAGAAAAAAAGAACAATTCAAAATGGACAAAAAGATTTAAGAAATAAATCCGACCGTTCATTAGATTGAATAAAATGCAGAGGAATGATCCGTTTATGGCTAGAGTAAGAAAAGTAGGCAAAGTGAATAAGGACGCATGGATGAATACGTATGCGGATATGATTACCTTGATTCTGGTATTCTTCATTCTTCTATACTCGATGTCCTCGATCGACAAGGAAAAATATGAAATGCTTGTAAAAGCCTTTACCGCTGACCCGTTAACACTACAACAATTAGAGCAGCTTGAAAATCAGGGTAATGGTCAAGGAAAGGATCAAGGTGGAGCCGCAGACGGAGCAGATCAAGGCCAGGAAGGCAAGATTCAAAATCTGGACGAACTTTACAACTATTTGAATGATTATATAGAAACAAATAATCTTCAGGATTCCGTGCAGATCGAAAAAGGAGAAAACCTTGTTTATGTCAGATTTATGTCCTCCCTGTTCTTTGAAGCCGATCGTGCCGTATTAAAGCCCGGCGGAACCGCAATTCTTGATTTCGTGGGCCGGGCCTTGGGAGAAGTTGAGCCATACATCAAATTTATCCGGATCGATGGGCACACCGCAGAAGCGGCTCGGGGAACCAGCAAAGTGGATGACAGGGTGCTGTCAACAGACAGAGCAAATGAAGTTCTGACCTATTTGGAAAACAGATACATAAAGAATCCTGCTAAGCTAATGGCGGTGGGGTACGGTCTATACAGGCCTATCGCACCCAACGACACAGAGGCAAACCGTGCAAAGAACAGAAGGGTTGAGATCCTGATTGCGCAGGAAGATGCCTTGCAGGATGAACTTGATCGATTATATAGCTTGGAAAACGATACAGAAACACCAGCAGACAACGAGTAGGAGATTGCATTATGAGTGAGATTCTTTCACAAAGTCAAATTGACAGCCTATTGAGCAGTTTGACAAGTGGCGTAAAAGAAATTGAACAGCCGGATCAGGCAGCAGGAAAAAAGATAAAGGACTACGACTTCAGAAGCCCTAAGCTTTTTACGAGGGAACAGCTGAAGCTGCTGTACAGCATCTATGAAAATTATGCCAGAATTCTTTCTTCCTATATTACCGGCATACTGCAAACCTATACCTTGGTCGAAATCATCGAGGTTGAGGAACAGCAGTATTATGAGTTCAATAATGCATTGCCGGACTCGGTTCTGATGGGTGTAATTGATTTTGCAGTAAAAGAGGATCATAGTGAAGAGGATTTGGTTTTGCTGGATTTCTCAAAGGACATCGGGTATTGCTGTATTGACCGCTTGCTTGGCGGCTCGGGCAAGCCGCTTGAGGTAGACCGGGAATATACAGAGATCGAGCTTGGGATTCTTGAACATTTGTTGAAGGGGCAGGTCAATCTCATGAAAAATGTATGGCTTGATTATCTGGAAATCGCTCCCCGCTTGCTAAAGCTCGAGACAAATGCAAGAATTTTGCAGGGTATCAGTGCCGATGAAAATGTCGTAATTGTAGTAATGAATGTTATGGTAAATGATACAACTGGGAAAATGAATATCTGTATTCCTGCCGTAACACTGGACACCATGTTTAAAATGAAAAATGCCCAGAGCAAAAGAAAGGAACGACGAGGAGATCTGTTGACGGACGCCCAAAGACGGGCGGATATCATGCGGGAGATCAGCGAATCGGATCTGGAAGTTACCGGAATACTGGGATCCATCGACGTATTGTCAAGGGATCTGATCGATTTGGAGGTCGGAGATATCATTAAACTGAACAAGCCCGAGAATTCCCTGGTAGAATTAGCCGTAGGAGAGACCGTTTGGTTTCGTGGAGAGATGGGTGCATTTAATAAAAAAAGAGCCATTGCAATACGAGAATCTATAAAGAGAGGAAGTGACCATATTAGATGACAAGTGATAACGAAATGTATCAACTGACTGAGATGGAGACAGACGTGATCGGCGAAGTGATGAATATTAGTATGGGCGCTGCCGCTACGGCAATGTCGACCATACTGGATAAAAAAGTTAATATCACAACGCCGAGAATTCAAACAATCGGCATCGATGAGTTCGAGTTTTCCTATTTGGAGCCGGTAATCGGTGTTTTGATCAAGTATATTGAGGGTATTGATGGCACGAATATCCTGCTTTTAAGAGAAGAGGATTTGAAAAAGATTCTGGGACATCTGCTGTCTATGGATCCGGCAGAAATGGTTGAACTGGATGAAATCAGCATGAGTGCGATCTGTGAAATCATGAATCAGATGATGGGCTCGTCGGCGAGTGCATTAGCATCCTTCCTGGGCCAGGTAGTTAATATTTCACCTCCTGAAATTTTGGACACTACGGAAAATGTGAAGGAGATGTTTTCACTGACCGGAGATACCCTGGTGAGTATTAAATTCGATTTGAGCATTGAGGGTTTAGTTGACAGTGAATTTATCAGTGCAATGGATCCTCAGCTCGTGAAAGAAATTGTAAAAAGATCGTTGGGTGCCAGCGATATGGGAGAGGAACCGGCAGCAGAGGAAGGACCTTCCGTGGGAACGCTGCCTGAGGCGGAACAAGAAGCCCCGACACCGGCAGCGCCAACCATACAGGCGGCGCCTGCAGAAGCAGCGGTATCTCAAGTGCAAGCAGCACCACCGCCGCAGGTACAGTCGGCCCCAACTGAGGCAAGAGCTCCTGTGATTGAGCAGGCACCAAAACAGCAAGTCCACGCAACCCCTTATAATTATAAGCCTTTGGGAATAGACAAAGCCGCTGCTGATTTGGGAATCGACGACAACAATTTAGAACTGATCATGACGGTACCGATTCAGATTACGGTAGAACTTGGCAAGACAAGGAAGAAAATCAAGGATATTGCAGAGCTTACGGTGGGGAATATCGTTGAACTGAACCGGCAGGCCGGAGATCAAGTCGATGTTGTAGCAAACGGGAGACTGATCGCAAAAGGGGATGTCGTCGTAGTGGATGACAACTACAGCGTGAGAATTACGGAAATTATTAAGGCAAAAGATAATAATTTCAATGAATCCAAATAATATAACAGATTATATTTAGTACAAGAGAGGTAAAAATGATGGCTAAGATTTTAATAGTTGATGATGCGGCTTTTATGAGGATGATGGTAAAGGACAATTTGAAAAAGGCAGGTTATACTGATTTTCTGGAAGCAGGCGACGGTGAAGATGCTGTGAACAAGTACACAGAGAATAAACCGGATCTGGTACTTCTGGACATTACCATGCCGATTAAAGACGGAATACAGGCACTGCAGTCCATTAAGCAGATCAATCCGCAGGCAAAGGTGATCATGTGTTCCGCAATGGGCCAGGAGGGAATGGTTGTTGAAGCCATCAAGCTGGGCGCTTTGGATTTTATCGTCAAGCCGTTTAAGCCGGAACGACTGATTCAAACCGTTAAAAATGTTCTGGGTGATTAACTGAAGGAGATTCTGAATTGATTGGAGATATTTTTTCAATGCTGTTTGCCCTCATCGGTACGGTTTGCGTCATCATGCTGACTTACTTTGCCAGCAAGTGGTACGCCAGAAAAATGGGACCCATTGCAGGGGGGAAACACATTAAGGTTGTTGACCGACTGGTCGTGAGCAAAACGGGATCCATCCTGATCGTCGACATTGAAGGACATCAATATATGATGGGAATCAGTGATCAAAATGTACAGATTCTGATGGAACTCGATGAAACCATTCCACTTCCTATGGATCATGGGGCAGGTGGTGATGGCTTTAAAGGCTTGATCAGCGGAGACAGCTACAAGAGTTTGCTCAGCGCGATGAAAAAGCGGAGGGGTGTTGACTAGTTATGGAATTCATTATCAATGGACAAGGCTCCGATGTTGTAAAAATGATCCTGATTATGACCATGATCAGCATTGCCCCGTTTATCCTTCTTATGATGACCTGTTTTACCAGAATCATTATTGTACTTTCTTTTTTAAGAAGTGCACTGGGGCTTCAGCAGACGCCTCCGAACCAGGTATTGGTAGGTCTGGCATTATTCATCACATTTTTTATCATGCAGCCGGTACTTTCCCAGGTCAACGAGACCGCGTTGCAGCCGTATAACGACGGACTGATCGAAACGCAGGAATTCCTGGACAGGGCATCGGTGCCCATGAAGGAATTTATGCTGAAGCAGACCACCACCAGCGAAGTGGAACTATTTAAAAGCTTATCCGCCAATGAGGATATCGCAGCCATGGAACCGGATGAATTGCCTTTACATATCGTCGTGCCTGCTTTTATAACCAGTGAATTGAAACGAGCATTTTTAATCGGATTTTTGCTCTACATTCCATTTCTGGTTATCGATATGATCGTATCGAGCACACTGATGTCCATGGGTATGATCATGCTGCCCCCGGTAATGATATCGCTGCCGTTCAAGATTATGCTGTTTGTTGTTGTTGACGGTTGGGGGCTGCTGGTTAAAACCTTAGTGATGACATATAACTGACGAAAGGAGTACTGCCAATGGATACGATACAATTGACTGAAATATTTCGGGATGCAATCATGACTGGTTTTAAAGTTGCAACGCCGATCTTATTGGTGAGTATTCTGGTCGGGTTGTTTATTTCTATCATCCAGGCGGCAACATCAATCAATGAGCAGACGATGACCTTCGTGCCAAAACTCATTGTAATCGCACTGATCCTGGTCGTCTTCGGAGGATGGATGCTGCAGCAGATGGTGGATCTGGTGAACCGGATCTTCGAATTTATCGGAACATCAATCTAATATGAAAATCGGATAATTTATTAATAGATAAGGCTTATTCAGTAAGACCGAAATGACACAATAGGTGATAGGGATTGTTAAATGATGTAAATAATTGGTACATATTTTTATTCGTAGGCTGCAGAATGACAGGGGTGATTTTCTTCAATCCGATTTTCGGAAGAAGCAGCGTCCCTGCTCTGGTTAAGATCGGGCTTTCTTTGGGAATCGCACTCAATGTGACCTACGGCTTGGCTGATATTTACGTTGCGGACTATACCACGATCGATTTGCTGCTATCTTTGGTGAGAGAATTTGCCGTAGGTTATGCAATGGGATTCATCATGCAGCTGTTCTTGTCCATTTTCCACATCGGAGGCGAGCTTATGGACCTCCAGCTGGGATTCAGTATGGCGCAGATGTATGATCCATCCACCAACTCGCAGGTTTCCGTAACCGGCAACATTCTCACCATCATGTATGTCCTGCTGTTCTTCATTACAAACAGTCATCTGACCCTGCTGGCCATCGCAGCAAAATCCTATAGCGTGGTGCCCATAGGGCTGGGCGGGGTGAGCAGCAAAATTGGAGTCTACATCATAGAACTGTTTGGATATATTCTGGTTTATGCACTTCAGCTTGCGTTGCCGATTATTGTAACCGAGGTCCTCGTGGAGGTAGCCGTTGGTATCCTTATGAGGGTAGTGCCAAACATTAACGTATTTGTTGTCAATATGCAAATCAAGGTCATGGTAGGACTCATCGTTCTGCTGACAATCATTCCGGTACTGGTTCGCTTCCTTGGGAAGATCAACATGATCATGCTGGACAGAATAGAAGATGTGCTAAAATACTTTATATGACACGTTGATAAAATATTTACTCGGAAACCGCAAAGCGGCATCCATCAAATAGGTTAATTCCTAAGGAGGGTGCTCAGCTCGCATAAAGCATAGAGGCGAGCGCCGAAGGGAACCATGGGTTCCCTAGCGGAAGTGCGAAGCACTGAAGGGGGGGATAATCACTGTGGCAGAAACGAATAAAACTGAAAAAGCAACCCCTAAAAAGAAACAGGACGAGCGAAAGAAAGGGAATGCCTTTCAAAGCAGAGATGTCATCAGTGTGGCGATCCTGATCGTTGGGTTTATCCTCATCAGCAAGCTGGGCGGATTCATCATGGTTCAGGTGAAAGAGCTTTATCTCAGCGATCTGGAAAAGATGAGCGGGCTTTACGAATTATCCATCCCAACCTGCCTGCAGATCATGAGGGAAGCCATGGTGGTATTCTTTGCTTCAACCATACCGATCCTCGTCGTTTTAGTCATTACCGGTATCGTTATGACGGGAGCGCAGACGGGATTTCTGGTATCCGGCGAACTGCTCAAATTCAAATACAACAGGATCAGCTTTATTGAGGGAATGAAGCGTATGATGTCCGTAAGGTCGTTGGTCCAGCTGGTAAAATCGCTGATAAAGGTAGCTGTCATCCTGTGGGTCATCTATACAAGCGTTCAGGATCTCATGGTCGTGACGCCGGATATGCTCAATACCAGTTTGGACAGCAATCTTTCCTTCATGATGGATCGAATCATGTCCATCGTATATAAGATCTGTCTTATCTTTGTGGCAGTTGCCGTTTTGGACTTTGCTTATCAAAAATTTGATTACGAGCAGAAGTTAAGAATGACCAAGCAGGAAGTCAAGGACGAATACAAGCAAACAGAGGGAGATCCTTTTATCAAGGGCAAGATCAGAGAAAAACAGCGCAAGATGAGCATGAACCGAATGATTCAGCAGGTTCCGAATGCTGACGTCATCGTAAGAAACCCGACTCATTTTGCAATTGCTTTAAAATATGACCTTAATAAAGACCAGGCGCCTATCGTGCTGGCAAAGGGCCAGGATTACATGGCGAAACGGATCATTGACGTCGCAATGAAGAGCAAGATATTGATTACTGAAAATAAGCCTCTGGCAAGAAGCTTATATGAAATGGTTGAAGTAAACGACTATATCCCGGGCGAATTGTATCAGGCAGTTGCAGAGCTGATGGCCTGGGTTTATAGCAATAAAGAAAAAGGTAAAAAAAGAGTATGAAATTACTGACGAACGTTGTGGTTGTATTTGTTGTCATGATCATCGCATTGATCATTATACCATTACCTCCATTTTTCCTGGATTTCATGTTTATCGTGAGTATAACTGTTTCGTTGATGATCCTGCTCACAACGATGTTTATAAAAGGGCCTTTGGAGTTTTCCATCTTCCCTTCTTTGCTGCTGATTACAACGTTGCTGCGTTTGGCGCTGAACATTTCCTCCACTCGTTTGATCCTTTCAAACGGCGGTGAGGCAGGTCAGGTAATTGCAACATTCGGAAGCTTTGTCTTGGGTGGAAATGCCATTGTAGGCTTTATCGTATTTATCATCATCGTCATCGTCCAGTTCATCGTAATCACCAAGGGTGCTGAAAGAATCGCGGAAGTAGCCGCAAGGTTCACATTGGATGCGATGCCCGGAAAGCAGATGGCCATCGATGCGGATCTAAGCTCCGGCCTGATCGATGAAAATGAAGCGAAAGAAAGAAGAAAGAACATCCAGAGGGAGTCGGAATTCTTCGGCGCCATGGATGGTGCGACCAAGCTGGTAAAGGGTGACGCCATTGCTTCTATTATCATTGCAATGGTCAATCTCATAGCCGGCACCATCATCGGAATGATACAGGGCGGCATGAGTTTCGCCCAGGTATTGACCGTGTATACCATTGCCACCGTCGGTGACGGTCTCGTCAGTCAGATCCCGGCGCTGATGATCTCAACGGCAACGGGCATGGTCGTTACCAGAGCGGCATCCGCAGGAAACCTGAACGAGGATGTCAAAAATCAGATTTTATCCCAGCCAAAGGTTTTAGTGATTTCGGGACTTGTCATTCTGATGATGTGTCTCATTCCCGGAGCACCCATTATACAGATCGGGAGCATTGCATTGCTCCTTATCTTCCTTGGAATCAGCCTCATCCGATCGGCGTCGGCTAAGACTCAGAAGGATGAAATTCAGGAGATGCAGGAATACCTGGGTGAGGATAACAACGAAGCGAGCTACTACCGAAATATCGATAATGTATATAATCTGTTGGGTGTGGAGCCCATTGAAATGGAATTTGGATATTCACTTCTGCCTCTTGTGGATGAAGCAAGCGGAGGAAGCTTTATCGATCGGATCGTTATATTCAGAAAGCAATTTGCTCTTGAGATGGGCGTCGTTGTTCCAACCGTAAGATTGAGAGACAACGGACTGATCAATCCGAACCAGTATCTGATCAAGATCAAGGGGGAAGAGGTTGCAAGAGGAGAAGTGCTGGTGGATTATTATCTGGCCCTTGATCCGGGCAACAGCACTGGATCGATTGAAGGAATCGATACCATTGAACCTGCTTATGAAATCCCCGGAAAGTGGATTACGGAAGGCGAAAGGGAGATGGCGGAGGTTTACGGATATACGGTAATCGACGCCTTATCGGTTATCGTGACTCATATGTCCGAGGTCATCAAAAGGCATATCCATGAGCTGGTCAGCCGTCAGGATATCAACATTCTGCTCCAGAATGTCGCCAAGGCGAATCAGGCGATTGTGGATGACGTGATACCGGGTGTCATCAGCGTTTCCGATCTGCAGAAGATTCTGATGAATCTCCTGAAGGAGGGCGTTCCGATCCGGGATATGGAAAGTATTCTGGAGACCATCGGCGATCAGGGAGTTGCGATCAAGGACACCGATATGCTGACGGAATATGTAAGACAGAAACTGAAGAGGACCATTACCCGAAAATATACCGACGGCAGCAGCATTAAGGTTATTTCCCTTGACCAGGGAATCGAAAATGCAATCCTCAACTCCGCGAAAAAGAGCGAACACGGGACATACCTGGCAATCGAACCGCAGGTGGTCCAGAGGATCGTGGAAGGAGTTTCGGAGCAGATTGAAAAGGTGAAGGAACTGATTCACCAGCCGATCATTCTCACATCACCCATCGTAAGGATTTACTTCAAGAGACTGATCGATCAATTTCTACCGAACCTGACGGTGCTGTCCTTTAATGAAATCGATACCAATATTCAGATTCAGGCAATTGGTATCATACAGATAAAAGAATGATAAAGCATGGGAAATTCCCTTCATTCATTCCCTTGAAAAGAGGTGAGGTTAAATGAATTCCGCTGAAATGATTGACGAAGACAAGACCCTGCAGCAATGGAGGTACTACAAAGCGAATAGAAGCATGGAAGCGCGGAACGAAATTGTACTGCAATACACAAGTCTGGTAAGAAAGATTGTGTTAAGGTTCAAAGGCAGTTACAACAATTTCGGACAACTTGACGACATGGTAAATCAAGGTATTATTGCCTTAATCGATGCGGTGGAAAAGTTTGACCCGGACATGGGAAATAAGTTTGAAACCTTTGCTTCTTTAAAAATTAAGGGTGCGGTCATTGATTTCATGAGGAAGCAGGATTGGGTCCCGCGAAATCAAAGAAACCTTTCAAAGGAACTGGATGAGGTTTACAACGAGCTCTATGCCGAACGGGGCATTGAACCGACGAAACTGGAAATGGCAGAACGGATGGGCGTTTCCCTTCCGCATCTTGACAAAATTCTTCAGCAGCGCCACAATTCAATCATACTTTCCTATGAAGAAGCGATCAATGAAAAGATGATGATTGCATCGCCTCTTATCGTCAACCAAAACGACAAGGACTCACCGGAAACGGGGCTCTTGTACGATGAGCTGAAAGGGAAGCTGATAGAGGCAATCGATCAGCTGAACGAAAAGGAAAGGCTTGTTGTCTCACTTTACTACTATGAAAATCTGAAACTGAAGGAAATCGCCGAAGTTCTGAGCATTACCGAATCAAGAGTCTCGCAGATTCACTCGGCGGCGATCATAAAGATGAAGAATCGATTGAACAATTATTAATGCAGATACAAATTTGGAGGTATCGTAATGGTAAGAGGATTTTACGCAGCGGCAGCCGGGGTTTTCACATCACAGAAGTCATTAAACGTGATTTCAAACAATATCGCGAACGCGACGACAGCTGGTTATAAGAACCAGTCAACCATGGAATCCAGCTTTGGAGATCATCTGATCAATCGGATGAGTGAGCTGGACAGTGTAGCACAGAACAATATCGGCCCCGGTTCTTATATGACCGTCAACAGCTCCGAGTATACCGATTTTACGCAGGGAAGCTTGGAAAGCACCGGTAGATCCGTTGATATGGCTATAAACGGAGACGGCTTCTTTCTGGTGGAAAGCGAACTCTACGGTCCGGTTCTTACCAGAAACGGACAGTTTGAAATCGACTCGGAAGGAGATCTTTTTCTCCCGGGAGCAGGAAAGGTTTTGAATGACGGAGAGGATACCATCAATCTGGAAAGCAGCAATTTCACGGTAAGTGCAAACGGAGTCATCAGCGTTGACGGCGAAGAGGCGGATACTTTGTTTATTGCCAAACCCAGTGAAGAGACGGTTCTAAAGAGCGTCGGAAACGGCTTGTTCCAGGCGGAAGAAGGCGGTGGTTATGACCAGACCGAGTCCGGCACCTACAGCGTCATGCAGGGCACACTGGAAAAATCAAATATTAATATGGCTCAGGAGATGAGCAAGATCATAGCAGGCCAAAACCATTACAATTCCTGCGCGCAGCTCATAAAGATGTACGACAGCATTAACGAAATTACCGTGAACCAAATCGGAAGAATCGGCTAAAGATTTTTTATGAAAATAATAGCGCTGCGCTGAGGGTGTTCTCGGGGGAACACCCACGGCAGGCGCATTGATAAGGAGAAAAAATATGATTAGAGGATTTTACGCAGGTGCCTCCTGCTTAGTCACCCAGCAGACCAACCTCAATACCATTGCAAACAATATTGCCAATATCGGCACCACGGCATACAAACCCCAACAGGCTGCTTTTTCAACTTTGATGTATCAAAGTATTTACGGAGGCGGCGGAGAGGGCAACTATATTTCCAACGGACACGGCGTCAGAATACAGAAGACGGGGATCGATTTTACACAGGGTGATCTGCAGAGTACCAATATGCCTATGGACTGCGCGATCCTGGGCGACGGCTTTTTCGCTACAGAAAACAGTGAGGATGGAACCATAGCCTATACTCGTGACGGAAGCTTTAAACTGAGTTTGGATGGCTCCAACACATATTTGGCTGACAGTGCAGGCAACTACGTTCTGGATGCGGAGGGCGAACGGATCGAGGTGGCAGGTGTTACGACGGATGCCAGCGGAAATGTGACATCCACAGGCGGATTTGACTCCACAAAGGTAGGCGTCTATCGGTTTTCAAACCAATATGGTCTGGAATTGACGGGCGGCAACCACTATAAGGCTACTGAAATTTCAGGGGAAGGCGAGGCGGTAGTGGAACCGGAGGTTAAGGTCGGGTATCTGGAAAATTCCAGGGTTCAGCTCGCACAGGAAATGGTGAAAATGATTGAAGCTTCTAAGGGATTTTCCTTTGGATCGAAGGTAGTCCAGACTGCGGATGAGATGGAAAAAATAATTAACCAGCTTAGATAGCAAAAATTACACTTTCAGTTGAATATGTAAGAATAATATAATAATTTCTAAAGTTATAGTTTAATCTCATAGCAAGTTGTGCTATTATCAAATTAATAATATTTAGATAGGTTATTACATTTTACAACATTTTAAGCTATAATTTTATCAATTAAGCTCAACTACTGATGAAAGCACAAGATACCTTGATAAAAGTGTAATGATTAATGTTGGATTGGAGAAGAATATGGATCAAAATGAAACTCCAGAAGTCAATCAAATTGCTAATCCTATTCCAATAATTGAGGTTACGGCAAGCGATGACGGGATGACAGGTTTTGTCAAGCTGATCAAACAGGGCGAGAATACGGCACCGGTTACGAAAGAGCAGTTGATGGAAGCCTTACACGCAAATCGAATCACATATGGTATTAAAGAGTCTTCTGTGGAAAAGCTGGCAGCAAGGCCTATTTATAATATCAAGCTTGAAATTGCCAAGGGTGTTTTGCCGGTCTATGGACAAGACGGGACCATAACTTTTTACGTTCAGAGGGATTCGGAATACCGCCCTGAAATCAATATGGAAGGTGCGATCGATTATAAAAATCTGGATTACTTCCAGATCGTGAAAAAGGATCAGACGTTGGCGGAGATCACAAAAGAGACAGAAGGCACCGAGGGGATGAATATCTACGGTGGAGTCGTTCCGACAAAGCACGGCAGAACGCCAAACACTCCAGTCGGAAAAAATACCCATCTGATCCAGGATGATACCATATTGGTGTCGGATTGCGACGGAGTCATTCGGTTTGCCAGAGATACCATAGATGTCAACGATATGCTGAAAATCAATTCCAGCGTGGATCAGCTGACCGGCAATATCCATTTTACCGGAGATGTAAATATCGAAGGGGATGTGAGCGACGGTTACTCTGTGAAATCAGGCGGAAATATCATCGTAAAGGGCGTCGTAGAGGATGCTGCGATTGAAGCTGCGGGAAATGTTCATATTTCAAAGGGTATCAACGGAGGTGGGTCAAACAGCATCTACGTCGGTGGTAATCTGAAATGCAAATATATCGAGCATGCAAATATTCATGTAGAAGGAAATATCAGCGCGGATTATATCATTGACAGCAACGTCACCTGTATGGGAAATATCGAACTGGGCGGCAGCCGTGAACTGGTCGTCGGCGGGGAAGTGAAAGTTTTCGGTGAACTAAGAGCAAAGGACATTGGGTCCGAAAGTGAAAGAACCACCAGAATTGAAGTGATCGGTATGAAAATCATGGAAACGGAAGCCATCGAGCGGGTTACGAAGGAGCGGAACGAGTTCAATGAAAGGCTGCAGCTTCTGGTTGAAAATGCGCAGAGAATAAGTCAATCCAGAATGAACGCAAGCGATGACGTGATGGAACAGCTTTCCCTGATGAAGAAACAGATTCTTGTCATCAGGGAGAAGGTCGATCAGCTTAATTTTCAGATCCAGCAGATGGAAAAGAATTGGACCTTGGAATTCCCCGGTTCCATCATCTGCAAGCGAAAGATTTATCAGGGTGTGAAGATCAGCTTTGGGGAAGAAAGATTCCACTTTGAACTGGACAATATCGAACATTGCAGGATTTTCTGGGCGGACGGTACGATCATACAGGGAACCTTATAACGAGGCGGGGGATATGCAAACGCCTCGTTGAAACGCACAGATGTAAGAAAAATTTCTACAATCGAAATTTTTCTACTTAAGCGTTATAATTGAAATGAAAAGGAAATATTATTTACGGACGATGTGAGGTGAAAACGACTTGGCTGACAATTCTTTTATTAAAATGAATATATTTTATTCGGAAGAGGAAGTAACGATCTCATCCAGTAATATTAGTACCATGGGTGACCGGATCATATTGATGGGTGATGATTTTGGCTTGATACCCCATCAATCCGTAGTCGAAGCGGTCGGATATTTACAGGACGGAATCGTTTTCATGAATGCGAAGGTAACGCTTTCTACCAGCTCGCAGCTTAATTTTGAAATTCTTAAGACGGATGGAAAGCAAGAACGCAGAAGTTACCTTAAGGTCAAAGTCTATATGAATGCAAAGCTTTTAAGAGCCTATTCCCTTGGAAAAAACAACAAGGCATATGCCATCAATGAAGCGATTCAGACCAGGGACCTGAGCCTTGGCGGAATCGCATTCTATTCCAACAGGACATTATTTAAAAAGCAAAAGGTAGAAATTGATTTTAATATATTAAAACCGGGATTTATTGCCCATGCTGAGGTCCTCAGAAAGGAAAGAGGTCCTTTTCGAGGCGGCTATCGGTACAAATACGGTTGCCGTTTTCTGGATATCAGCGGGGAAGAGGAACGGGTTCTCTGCGAGTTTGTTTTCAGAACTCAGATCGAGAACCACAGGAAGTTTATGCATCAAGAAGATTAAAAAATGGAGGACAAACTGATGTCAAAAACAGTTGTTATCACGAATCAGAAGGGCGGAGTAGGAAAGACATCCACTGCGAGTGCCATGGTAAGCGGCTTAGCGGAAAAGGGATATAAAATATTGGCAATCGACCTCGATCCCCAGGGCAATCTGGGGTTTTGTCTCGGAGCGGAAATTGATAACAGCCCAACGGTATATGAACTGATGAAGGGTGCTGTCCCTATCGATCAGGTAATCCAAAGAAACGAAGGAGTTGACATTATACCGTCAAATATTCTTTTGAGCGGCGCGGAGCTGGAATTTAACATGCTCGGAAGAGAATATCTCTTGAAAAACGGAATTGCCCCAGTTAGGGACAATTATGATTATATTGTAATCGACACGCCTCCGGCACTTAATATATTGACGGTCAATGCGTATACGGCGACGGACAACCTTATTATTCCAATGATTCCGGAAATTTTAAGCTTACTGGGAATCTCTCAGCTGAGAGAGACGATTGACCTTGTCAAGGGTATTTATAATCCGAAGATCGAAGTGATCGGAATTCTTCTCAATAAATATGATAAACGCAGACTTCTGACAAAAGACGTGGAAGAAATGGCAGAAATCATAGCGAAGGAACTGCATACCAAGGTATTTAACACAAAGATTAGATCCTCAGTGTCTGTGGCTGAGGCACCGGCTCATGGTGAAAGTGTTTATAAATACTCTCCGAAAGCGAACTCGACCAAAGATTATCATCAGCTTATCGAAGAGCTGATTTCACAGAAGGGAATGAGACTGGATGGCGAAGAAAAGCAATAAAACAGAGCATGTGCTGAAGCTGATCACAAAGAACGATGACGAGGAGCAGGAGGATGATTTCTTCGGCATCAATGAGGAAATAACCGAAAACGGAACATCAGCAGTGCGAATGGTGGTACAACCCATACCTGTTGAAAGCCCGGTGGAAATCGAACCGCCCGTCGCTCAGCAGGAGGAGGAACCGCCTGCAGCAGCGGAAAAACAGGAATCATCCACAGTCAGAGCCTTCCGGGAACAGGAAAGCGTGTCAAGTGCTGTTTTGGAGCAGAATGACAACCTTGTCAATATCGCTGAAGTTTTAGCAAGGGAAAAGATTTCCCTTGTGATGGAACGGATGAAGGTCTGTACTTGCCAAACCTGTATAAACGATGTTCTGGCGCTGGCATTGAATTCATTGCCAACGAAATATGTCACTACCGATGCGGGCAAACAATACTTCCAGTTGGATATTTATAAAAAGCAATATGAAACGGATATTCTTGCAGCGCTGACAAAAGCCTGCGTCCGTGTGAAGGCAGCCCCAAGACATTAAATGCAGTAAGTAAAATGAGGTGAAGATTTGTTAAATAATTATGATGAGTTGACTGACATTCAGCTTGACGTCCTGAGAGAAATCGGAAATATCGGTGCGGGCAATGCTGCCACAGCACTTGCGACCATCCTGGACGAAAAGGTTGAAATCAGCCTTCCTAAGGTTCGGATAACTGACTTTGATACAGCCGTGAATGCCCTGGGCGGTGCGGAAACCATGACGGTTGGCGTACTGGTGAATTTTGACGGAGAAGCGCATGGAATGATTATGTTCCTTCTCAATATGGAGGATGCCAAGGCGATCATGAGCATTCTCATCCAGGAGGACGAAGAAAGCAATGACGGCCAGTTGAGTGAATTAAAGCTTTCGGCAATCAAGGAGATCGGAAATATTCTGGGATCCTCATACATAAATTCCATCTCCACATTGACAGGGCTTCGGATCCATATATCGATCCCTTATATCGCCATCGATATGGCAGGGGCCTTGATGAGTGTGCCGATTATCGAATTCGGTTCCGTTGGGGATAAGGTGATGTTTATAGAAGAGTGTTTCTCAGCGGAAGAAAACAACCTGTCAAGCAATATCATCATGTTTACAGAAATTGAAACACTGAAAATAATTATGGAAAGATTAGGTCTTGAAATATGAGCGATTTACTGGTCGTTGGTATTTCTGACTATAAACTGGCCAGAAATCCCAATGTGATTGTAACCTATGCGCTCGGCTCATGTATTGGAATATGTCTCTATGATAAGCAGTTGAAGATTGGCGGACTGTCCCATATCATGCTTCCGGAAAGCAGCATGTTTACGAATAATGAGATCAATAGAATGAAATTTGCAGATACCGCGATCGTCGATCTTGTAAGGGATTTGATAAAGCTTGGCGCGGACAGACGCAGGCTGACCGCAAAGATTGCCGGTGGGGCTCAAATGTTCGAAGTCCAGCAAGGCAGCTTGGTGGGAACGATCGGCGACAGAAATGCTGTCAGTGTTAAGAACACGCTGCAAAGCCTTAAAATTCCAATTCTTGCCGAGGATACCGGATTAAATTACGGAAGAACTGTTTATTTTGACCTGGAGACGGGAATTATGAAGGTACAATCCCTCAGCAGAAGTATCCGTGAATTTTGATGTCTTAAGTTTTTGATCCATTGGCCGATATAATTACTACGGAAATTGACATCCATGTAAATTGAAAGGAGAGAAAATAATGTCTGAAAGTTATGATGAAAGCAAAATATTAGAGGAGGATACCCAGCACGGAAGATTCCTTACCTTTACATTGGAAGATGAAGTATATGGCATTGAGATCAAGTATGTCACTGAAATCATTGGAATCCAATCGATTACAAAAGTTCCCGAGGTACCCGATTATGTGAAAGGGATTATTAATTTAAGAGGTAAAATTATTCCGGTTATTGATGTCAGACTGAAATTCGGAAAGCAGCCGATGGAGTATGATGACAGAACCTGTATTGTAGTCATTGACATCACCGAGGTTTCGGTTGGTCTCATCGTTGACAATGTAGATGAAGTTTTGACCATTGACGATCAGGATATCGCAGCGCCGCCGGCAAATAGGACGGGATTTGAAAATAAATACATCAAAGGGATCGGCAAAGCCGGAGAAAGAGTTCAGTTATTGCTCGATTGCGAACGGCTTTTAAAGAACGAAGAAATGGAAATTATCGAAGGGATCAAATAAGGAATTGGTGCTCCGGTAAAATTCTGCCGGTGACAGCAATTTTGACCGAGTAAAGCAAGGGTGTAAGTTACATAATATTAATAATTGGTAGTCTGCCATATTGAAATGAATGGCAGACTATCTAGTGTTAGCATTTGAAAGGCAGGGTAGACATATCAGAAAGCAAGTGAAGAAGGGAGTTGATTGAATGAAAGTGTCGCGTAAGATAAAAGTTCTGATCGTTGATGACTCGCTTTTATTTAGAGAAACTCTGGCAAGAGAAATTGGCAAGGATTTTGGCATCGAAGTAATCGGCACAGCGGAGGATCCTTTTATAGCAAGAGATAAAATTCTAGAACTGAAACCCGACGTTGTTACTTTAGATGTTGAAATGCCCAAAATGGACGGGATCGCTTTTTTAAAGAAGCTGATGCCTCAATATCCCCTGCCGGTGATTGTAGTCAGTTCTGTAGGAAAAAATGTTTTCGAGGCGCTGGATGCAGGTGCAGTGGATTTTGTGACGAAACCGGATGTGAGTAAGTCCGGTGGAATGAATTCCTTTATCAATGAATTGATTGTAAAAATAAAAATTGCGTCGACTGCAAAAGTCGGGAGTTATAAGAAAGACTACGAGGCCGTGAAAGTTGTTTCAAACCATGGCGTTGATATATCAAATACAATACTTGCAATCGGAGCTTCTACCGGCGGTACCGAGGCGATTTACAGCGTGATTACCGCGCTTCCAAGAGATATGCCCGGCATTTTGATTGTGCAGCATATGCCCCCTGTATTCACAAAGCTTTATGCTGACCGGCTGAACAATTCCTGTAAGCTTGAGGTAAAAGAAGCGCAGGACGGCGATCTGATAAAACCGGGAAGAGTCCTGGTGGCAGCCGGTGATTATCATATGAGATTGGCAAAAGGCCCTTCGGGATACTATGTGAAATGTGCCCAAGGCGAGAGAGTAAACGGACATTGCCCTTCCGTGGATGTCCTTTTTGACTCGGTGGCAGAAGTGGCGAAGAGCAAAGCCATTGGCGTTATATTGACCGGCATGGGTGCCGACGGAGCCAAGGGATTGCTGAATATGAGAAAACAAGGCGCATACACCATTGGCCAGGACGAAAAGACCTCAACCGTCTACGGAATGCCGATGGTTGCATACAATATCGGTGGAGTGGTCAAACAGCTTCCTCTCGACAAGATCGCGCAGGAAATCTGTAACCATCTCTCCCTCTAGCTATGAGAAACAGGAATTGAATAAGAAAAAATTTGCTCCGGCCTCACACGGATGGCCGGAGTTTTTTTGCAATGATTCCGATTCGAAAAAACCCAGTAAATGGCTTGCATTTTATAGTTTTTTTTGTTAAGTTTACCGGCAAATGGCCGATAATTATATGGGTTAGGTTTTTATGATATTTTATGAAAGGAAGGTTAGAAAATGGATCGGATAAATCAACGTTACAGACTGGGTAAAAGAATCAGAGGCGGATTTACAAGAATAACGTTTGTTATCATTGCAATGATGTTGATCAGTATTGTTTCAAATCTGGTATTAGTGTCTTACGCCAGAGGTATTTATGACGGACCTTATCAACGAATGGTTGTTGTAGGAAATATTGAATTGGGATTGGAAAATCTTCAAAGAAACATTTATACCGGCATCGCCGAAGATGATCCGAGTTTAATTCAAAAGTCAGTAGGCCAACTGGATGGAAACCTTAAATCTTTGGATGAGAATATTGAAAAACTGAAAAAACTGTCTTCGGAAAGTGATGCAGCGGAAATCAATGTTTTTCAAGAACAAATAAAAAGGACATACGATCCGATTGATCGGATTAAAACACACCTCACCACATTTGACGCGAACAATGACAATGAATATGTGGAAGCATTGTACATTATGAGGGTGGAAGCAATCCCGATTCTAAATTTTACAGACATTACATTAGATACACTAAAGAAGCAATCGGAACAAGCCGCCGCGGATTATCTGCAAAATGCAATGTATGCTCAGATTCTGGTTATAAGCCTCATGGTGATCTCCCTGATCATCAGCATTATTGTTTCGAGTAAGGTCAGTAAGCGGCTCGAAAGGGAAATCATTACTCCGGTGGAAGAATTGGTAGAAGTCAGCACCATGCTTTCCAAAGGAGAAATTGATCTTAATATTACATATGACAAAGAAAATGAGCTTGGCGTATTGGCGGACAGCATGAGAGGAATTATTGCCGTACTGAAGGATCTGATTGATGAAGCAAATTCTCTGTCACGGTCTGCAGTGGAGGGAAATCTGGAAAGCCGCGGCGATACAGAAAAATTCCAGGGAGGATACCGGGAGATCATACAGGGAGTCAACAACACACTCGACGCCCTGATCGACCCTCTGAAAACATCGGCCGATTATATGGAACAGATCAGCAAAGGACTGATCCCTGAAAAAATTACCGAAGAAGCCCGGGGAGATTTCAATGAGATCAATAACAGCATCAACACCTGTATCGACGCGGTAAACAGACTGGTCAACGATACCGGCGAACTGGTCAATGCAGCGGTTCATGGAAGACTGAATCAACGAGCGGACAGCAGCTCTCATGGGGGAGATTTTGCCAAGATCATCGACGGTGTCAATAAGACTATTGATACACTTGTCGGCCATATTGATGCCCTCCCATCCCCGGTTATGATAATCAATAAGGACTTAGAAATTCAATACGTCAATCATTCCGGAGCGGAGCTTACCGGCTTATCGCAAGAGGAACTGACCGGAACCAAGTGCTATGACAGCTTCCATACGGATGACTGCAATACGGAAAACTGTGTCTGCTTAAAAGCGATGATGCAGGGAGAAATGATCATTCGTGATACGATTGCATACCTGAGTGAGAAGGAACTGGAAATTTCCTATACAGGGATTCCTTTAACCGATGAAAACGGCGAAATCATTGGTGCGCTGGAACTCATCGTTGATCAGACGGAAGTGAAAAATGCAGCGCGTCAGGCAGAGAAGAACGTTGAAATCGCAAAGAAGCAGGCGGCATTCCAGGATCGGGAAGTGGATCAACTGATCGTCAATCTGGAAAAACTGGCGAAGGGCGATTTGTCCATTGCAACCGAAGGCAGGGAGACCGATGAAGATACACAGAGAATCGGAGAAAACTTTACTAAGATAAACACGTATTTAAAGAACTGTGTTACGGCAATCCAGGCGCTCATCGATGACGCAGCAGAGATGACCACGGCAGCGGTAGAGGGAAGACTGGATCACAGAGCGGATACGTCAAAGCACGGCGGAAGCTTTGGCATGATCATGGCAGGCTTGAATCAAACCCTGAATGCGGTCATTGGACCGATCGAAAATGCCTTGCAGGTTTTACAGGCAATGGAGCAGGGGAATCTCAACACCCAGATGGAAGGCGACTATCAGGGCGGCTATGCAGTGATAAAGACGACCATGAACGACACGATCCACGATATCCAAAGCTACATCAGTGAAATTTCCACCGTTCTGACAGAGATAACGAATGGCAATCTGAACTTAGCCATTACCGCGGACTATAAAGGAGACTTCGTTGAAATCAAAGACTCCCTGAACAACATTATCGTTACGCTGAGTCAGGTTATGGGGGATATCAACGATGCCGCGGAACAGGTTTCTTCAGGATCCAGACAGGTATCCGACGGCAGCCAGACTTTATCTCAGGGCTCGACCCTGCAGGCAAGCTCCATTGAAGAGCTTACCGCTTCCATGTCTGAAATTGCTGCGCAGACGAAACGCAATGCAGTCAACGCAAATCAAGCTCATGAGCTTGCAAATGACGTGAAAGACAATGCAGAACAGGGAAATAAGCAGATGAAGGATATGCTGAATTCCATGGATGAGATCAACGAGTCTTCCGCCAACATATCAAAAATTATTCGAGTCATCGATGATATTGCGTTCCAGACCAACATCCTTGCATTAAATGCAGCTGTAGAAGCCGCCAGGGCCGGTCAGCACGGAAAAGGCTTCGCAGTGGTAGCGGAAGAGGTAAGAAACCTTGCGGCCAGAAGCGCCAAAGCGGCGAGAGAGACCACGGATCTCATCGAGGGCTCCATCAGCAAGGTTCAGGTTGGAACAAAACTGGCCAATGAAACCGCGACTGCACTGAATGAGATCGTACAGGGAATTGAAAGAGCCGCCGGTATTGTCGGTGAAATTGCAAATGCATCCAATGAACAGGCATCGGCGATCGCGCAGATCAATAAAGGCATTGAACAGGTTTCGGAGGTTGTCCAGAACAATTCCGCCACCGCGGAAGAAAGTGCGGCTGCCAGTGAGGAACTGTCCAGTCAGGCCGAGCTTCTGAAGGAAATGGTCGGACGATTCCAGCTTAATAAGGGAACAAAATCCCTGCCGGAGATAAATCCGAAAATCATGCTTTTAGACGATGCGTTTGATAAGTATTGATCCGGAACGGCAATAACATAATACGAAAGCTGTATAAGCAAGGGGCACCGATTCGGGTGCCCTTTTCGATTGTCTTGGATAAGTAGGAATACCCAGAAAGATGATTCCTTGTCGATAAATGAATCCATTTTGGGGGAAATGTTAAATTTTCTATCGAAATGTTAAAGAAGTGTTAAAGCTAAGCTGATATTGGACGATATTAATTTCAACAACAATTATTTAAATTTCTACAAAATGTTTGTTACTCTTTTCTATGTGAGGGTATTACTAGAGGAAATCCCAGATAACAGACAGCAGACGGCAACATGTGTTTAAATTAATCGTAAAAGGAGGGATCCGGCGGTGCAACTGATACTTTGTAAGGGAAAACAACAGGGATATGAGGGTTAGAATATGTCTTTAAAATAGATCGAGCAAATAAGAAAAAGGAGGAGTTAAAATGAAATTAACATTAGCAAAAAAAATAGCACTGTTTTTCGGTATTCTGATTGTAGTCGTATCATCTGTATTGGGGGTAGTTGCAGTTCAGCTAAGCTCCAGTGCACTCTTGAAGCAGGAATCGGAAATGATGCTGCATTATGCAGAGGAAACTGCAAAATACACTGCCGCAACGATGGACAGAAATCTTTCGGTTTTGAATGAAGTGGCTGAAAGAGCAGGAACAAAGACCATGGACTGGCCTAGCCAGAGGGGATCTTTAACTCCTGATGTAGAACGGCTTGGTTATCTTGATATGGCAGTAGTGACACCGGATGGAAAAGCGAATTATGTGATCAGCGGTGAAACAGCAGATCTGTCGGATCGTGAGTACATAAAGAAGGCATTTGAAGGACAAGCCAATATTTCTGATGTACTGATCAGCAAGGTTACAGGGGAGCCGGTTATCATGGAGGCAGCGCCGATTAAATCAGGGAATACTGTAGTGGGTGTGCTGCTGGGCAGAAAAGACGGCACATTTTTAAATACAATAACAGATGCTCAAGGCATTGGGAAACGTGGATATGCATTTATTATTGGTTCAGATAGTACGTTCTTTGCCCATCCGAATAAGGATATGATCCTGGAGCAAAGAAATGTTTTTGAAGATGTCGAGTCAAACGGCTCACTGAAATCATACGGCCTTGCTTTGCAGGAACTTGGAATTGGCAATCTAGGCATGGCAAATTATGAGTTTGAAGGTGTGAACAGAATGACGGCAATGGCACCCATTCCAAATACGGATTGGGTCATCGGCATCGGCAACTACGAAGAGGATATCTTGGCTGGAGTGCATACTTTGCGAAACACATTAATCATCATATCATTAGCGGTCGTTATCATAGGAATCCTCATTGCTTTATTCCTTGGAAGTAATATCAGTAAACCGATTCGAAATCTGAGAGAACTGGCCAATAAATTAGCGCTCGGAGATGTTGATGTAAATACGGAAACCAATCTGAAGGATGAAGTGGGAGATCTCATTGTTGCATTCGGTGGAATGGTCGATAATATTAAAGCGCAGGCAGAAGCAGCACGAAGAATTGCAGATGGCGATCTGTCAATTGAAATTAAAACAAGGTCGGATAAAGATGTTCTTGCTTTCAGTATGATCTCGGTAATTGACACTTTGCGTAATCTGGTATCCGAAGCAGAGATGCTGACAGATGCTGCAGTGGAAGGCAAACTGGAAACGAGAGGTAATACGGAAAAATTCCAGGGCGGCTACCGGGATATCGTGAAAGGTGTAAACGCTACGTTGGATGCTGTAATAGAACCTTTGAATATGGCTGCGAATTATATGGACAGAATCAGCAAAGGCGATATTCCACCGGTAATTACTGACGAATACAAGGGTGACTTTGATCTGATTAAAAATAATATCAATACTTGCATCGAAACGATTGATTCTCTTGTAGCGGAAATGAACAATCTGTCTATTGAGACCGTAAAAGGACAGTTGCTTTCCAGAGCTGATGTGGATAAGCAAAGCGGAGACTTTGCCAAAATTGTGGAAGGTGTCAATCTGACTCTGGATACGCTGGTGGGGTATATCAATGAGATACCTGCACCGTTTCTGGTCATAGATAATGATTTCAATATCCAATACATGAACAAGGCCGGTGCATCTGTCATCGGAAAATCTCAGAGAGAACTCATCGGGACGAAATGCTATGACGGATTTAAAACTTCACATTGCCGCAATGAAAATTGCGCGTGCGCAAGAGCAATGAAACAGGATGCTAAGGTTACTGCAGAAACAGATGCACATCCGAACGGAT
>CAZTEH010000020.1:0-47032 GCA_964612345.1 uncultured Oscillospiraceae bacterium
TCCGGGACAATGTCAGTGAGCTGCCCGGAGACAGTTCAGCTTAGCAAAAACAATCCTGGGTTTCGAGGAGTTTTACTTTTGCTCTTCCCTCTTTGATAAGACCATCTATGATCGTAGGGAGTATGTATTCTGATTTGATATCACCAGGTTCTAAGGAAGAAAGGAATTCCCTAAATCCGGTTTCAAGAACATCCAAGAAATCAGGCGTCAATCCCCACATATTCATGGATACATAGAGATCCGGATCGATAGACTGCAGAAGCACCTCTTGGCTTTCGCCGAGTATTGCTGCGCCCACTTCTCCATTGTCAAGGGTCTTAACAATATTGTGCGTTTCTACTACATTAACAAGGTCGTTATTTTCGTCGATTTGGCAGATGCCGCGTGTCACGCCTCCGTTCTCACTTAAGGTGTTCTTCAGAATGAAACCCGCCATGCAGTAATTGGCAATATCGATATATCTTCTCATAGTACCCAACATAAACTATCGCTTCACAATCTGCTTAATTATCTTAAGTTCTTCAATCTTAAATAACACCAGCATACCAAAATAAACAGCAACGGCTACTAACACTGCTAAACCTAGATGTACAAATCGCATATATATCATATCCACCAAATATGTAATAAGTAAAGTATATAACAAGTATGAACTACCAACTGCTATAATTGAAGATATGATAATTCTTAAAAGCTTTAATTTTGATCTCAATAATATAATCTTCGGGTATTTTTTTTTCATACCAATAAAAAGCATAACTGTGTTTGCTAAAGCTGCAATACTAGTTGCAAGTGCTAAACCACTTAGTTCCATAAATTGAACTAAAATTAAGTTTAATATTATATTGATAATAAGGCTTATCCCACCGTAAAGCATAGGTGTTTTCATATCATGCATAGAATAATATGCCCGCACCATTAATATATTCAAAGAAATAAAGACCAAACCAATACAATAGTAGAAAAAAGCAGAGCCCGTCATAGACGTGGCTAAAGAGTCAAAAGCTCCCCTCTCGTAGACTATTTGAACGATTTGACTACTATATACCATAGCCCCTAATGAGCAGGGAATAGTTACAAGTGCAATCAATGTCATACCCCTCGCTATCATATCACTGAATTTGTCGTAGTCTTGAAGAGAGTTTGCTTGATTCAATTTTGGGTAAAGTATAGTTGCTAATATTGTTACTGTCATTCCTGTAATTAAATTTATTAAAATCATGCCATAATTCAGCGCTGCAACACTGCCTTCCGGTAGCCCAGATGCAAATGTTTTATCAACGAAGGCATTAATTTGAGTAATTGTGCTCGCTAAAAAAACAGGTAAAGCAGTAGTTATAATTTGCTTTACTGTCTCATTTACTTTAAATGTCGGGAAATATTTCAGACCTCTTTTTTTTGAAATAAAGATAAAGATTATAAACCTTGTAATATGGGCTAAAAGTAATCCAAGGGTTAAGTAGTAATGGCTCGTATAAGCACTAATTATGATTATACATATGACTATAATATTATGTACATATCCTAAAACAATTTCGATTAAAAAAACGCCTTTGTACTGTAAATACGATTGGATTACTCCTGTTATAGAAGTAAATAAAACGTATAAAAATGTAATTTTAGTAAAAAAACTTGTTAATCTTGCTGTTTCTCCAGTAAATCCACTAGCAAAAATGCCTACAATTTGATCTGAAAAAACAAGACCAATTATAGCCGAAAATACCGAAGCTATTATGAGGAGATTAATAACTTCACTGGTAAACTGGCTCCCTGCTTCTTTACCTTCATTCTCCAAAATTTTTGAAAAAAGAGGCATATAAGAAGTTGCTACTGCTCCAAATATTCCTCCGAAAATTATTCCAGGAATAGCTACTGCCATAACATATGCATCCGTAATATAAGTAGTTCCAAAAAAAATTGCCATAACCATTTCTCTGAAAAAACCAAAAACTTTTGCAATTAAAGTTAGAATAGCCATTAAAGTAGCAGTTTGTATTACTGTTCTCGTTTTCTCTTTATAAAGTATATTTTCCAATTAACAATTTTTCCTTTCTAATTATAACTTTCTAATTGAATTTCGATTAATATATAATATAATATTTTTTTATATCTTTTGTAATCTTCAATATAATTATCTCGTTTTATATTAATTATTGTTTATTTACTACCTAATATGTTACTTGTTCTACTAATTTTTCTCATAATAGTTTTTCGAATTCACTTATAATATTTCGATAATCGAATTTTGCAATAACATCTTTATTTGGGTTGAAATTTGGAATTAATCCTTCTTTATACCTTGAAATCTCTTTTTTAAGATATGCTTTTAATATTAAAAAATCGTAATCCTTACACGCAGCTTCATAGGTTACACCAAGATTAGCCTCGTCCATAATAGCTCTTATCTCTGAGTTTGGCAAGTTGCCATCAACTAGAGAAATTACTGGTTTGTTAATTAGCATATATTCAAGAAATTTACCAGGCACTACACCATAATCCTTTTTTGTATTCCATGTAGAAAGCACAAGAAATCTTGAAGCGAGTTGTAATTTTAAACAATCGATTCTATTTAACATACCATGACTAACTATTATACTGCTAAGATTATAGTTCTCAACTTGTGGCAATAAAAACTTAATATCTCTTCCGGCATAATTAAAACAGATATTTTCAATTTCAATATCGTTTTCATCAATAAGTTCACGCAGTGCCTTAAAAACCGTTGATATGTCTCGTTTTCCATCATATAAGGATCCTACATATGTTAGAGTAAATTTATCATCATTGATTAAATCTTCAGAGTAGAAATAATCATCTTCATCGAATCCATTATATATAACATTAAATTTATCTGTATATCTTCCTCTGTTAATTCTTTTAAGATAACCTTTCGAAACTGCTATTAATGCATCTGCTTGCTTACATGCAGCATTTTGAGCAAAAAATAAGTATGGTTTAACAATTGAAGATGTATCCTCAATGATCAATGGATCCCTAAACTCACATACCCAATTTACCTTTGACGAATGTCGCTTAAAAAGTCTTCCGCATTGGATCGAATGTATTGGTCCATATGTACTAATTACTGTATCATATTCATTATTATCAAAGCCTTTTGAGTTTATTAATTCCATAAAATTCTTGACAAATATTCTGCTACTTTTAATTGATTGTAGTGACCGATATGAGCTTTTAATAAATATAACTATTTTGCTCCTGTCTCCAAACCAACTAATAATTTTATTAATCTTCTTATTTGCACCAAGCTTCTTTTTTTCATATTCATTTTTATTAATCTCATTTTTAGTAATTCCATTTCGAAAATTTATCTCTTTAAATGGTTTACTACTTTTCTTTATGTTAACAGCCCAGAGCTTGTTCACATAATTTAAGTCATTGGCGAAATATTCATTATAATTCAAATTTAAATCTGCTGTAACGACATCAACATAATGTCCGTTTTTATTAAAGTATTTTGCCAATTTTGTAGGTCTAATTGATCCAATGCTATTATTCGGAGCGAATAAATAGCTAATAATTAAAATCTTTTTCATATATAACGGTCTCCCTTTTACATTTCTCAACTAAAAGATTTATGTTATTTTGAGCTTATTATTAATATTGCTTTCGCTTAAGCATTCTGAGTATCTTAGAGGCAACTAAATTATTTCAGTCACCAATTATCTCTCCAACCTTCTTCGGCATGAGTATAAACTGCTCGGGTCTGACAACTAATCGATGTTTTTTAATATCATAAGGCTTTTTTATTCCTATTAATTATTTCTATAATCATTGTTACCTGTGCCAGGATACATAGAATTATTCCTACTCCTCAAAAAAATTATTAAGAAAGGGATGCCTACAATAAAATGCACATAGTTATATAACCCATTAATAATCATTGGAATAATAATATACAAAATAAATAATCCTTGATTAACTTTACTAAAATCAATTTTACTTTTCTTGAACAATTTTATCCAACATAAAATATAAAAAAGTGTTCCAAATATCCCAATTGAAACCAAAAGATTAATTATATCATTATGTGCCCATATTTTAATTCCAAAAAGTGACTCATTTACTCTGTATATACAATCAAACCCCTGCCCGAATATTTTATATAATATATTCGATTCACTAAAATACAAAAGATCTATTTTCCAAAAATCTGTCCGCCCTCCAGTAAATGAATTCAATATATCCGCATTGTATGGATTGTTTAGTAAATACATAACTTTATTTAACATATTCGAATTCAAAAATGCATAAATTACTACACCTATTACAACAATTAAGGATATGATACGGCCACTATTTTTTTTAGTTTTACTATTTATATATACGACTAATAAAATAACTAACGTCAACAAAAATACACGTGCGCCAGACTGCAAAATGCAAAATGCTGGTATCGCAATAAATAAGATTTGTATTAAAGAAAAGAATTTTTCTTTATAATACAAAATAACAATTACTATCAAAGTGCAACAAGCGCTTGCAAGCGAATGTTGGGTCGATGACCATGCTGTAAAATATACATCTCCACCCCATGCGATATCATAACAGTTACTACTAAAAAGTGCCTTAAGTAGTAACAATTCACTAACCCATATCACAATTTTTGTAAACCTTTTTAAGTCTATAAAACTGTTTGAAATGTCATCTAGGTTTTGTTTTTTGTGTAATGCTATAACTAAAAGCACTGTTGTGCTGAAGTATATAACGTCTTCGATATTTTTAAGGAAATCTTGAGCAATTAAGGATGTGTAGAAATATATAACTATCAAGTAAATGTAAGATATAATTCCGGAATACGTTGGTGACTTTAAGAATGCCATGTATATTAATAGCAATACTATTCCTACTGCTAATATTCTGTTTAGAGAAAAAGGGGATAAAGTTTGGGTAAATGTTGTCAAAGGGAAAATAATACATAGTATTACAAACACACAACCGGTATTTATTTGTATTTTCTTTACCACAATTGCCACCTATAGCGACTCAATTTTTCAACTGATAAATTCAAAAATTGTTAAATTTACACTTAGACAACCCAATTTAACCTAGTTATTATTACTTGATAATTTATTAATTTAGGGCATTAGGCTGTTGTATATTCCTAATAATTTTTCAATATTTCTATCTAAATTAAATATATCATAGGCCCTTTTATACTCAATCATACTCATTTCTAATAATTTACTATTATCGGAAATGAGTTCTAATAAATACTCAGCTAAGGAGTCGATATCTCCTGCCTTAATAGTCCTAATATCCCCGCCCAAAATTTCTGGCATAGTTGAAATGTCAGTTGTAATAATCGGTATACCCATTGCCATAGCTTCTATGATTGTCATCGAAAGGCCTTCAAAGTATGAGGGTAAAACACATATCATAGCATCATGATAAACTTCATTTTTACTTTCACTAGATATCCATCCTAAAAGTTTTACTCGATTTTCTAACTCAAGTTCAATTATTTTTTTTTCAATATCTCCTTCGAGATCATTTCCACATAATTGTACACATATATCAGGCGATAATTCTTTATCTAATAACTTGATAGCTAACAATAAATCATATATTCCTTTTTCCTTTTTCATCACACCCATATAGATAACATTTTTAGCATTTTTATTAAATAAATTTTCTAATGGCACATTAACACCGTTATACAGAATATTTATTTTAGCACAATCTACTATATCAATCATTTGCATTTTCCAATACTCGCCCAGTACTAATACTTTATCCGCTGCATCTAAAATTTTTCGAATCTGTTTTTGTTTATTATCATGCTGCTTCATATACCAATTCTTAAACGAACCAGTGTGAATATGTATAATGATTTTACATTTAAAAAGTTTAGCTATTCCAATAATAATGCCTTTTCTGTATACACTTCCTTTTGATGCCATATGTACATGCACAATATCAATATTTTCAGTAAATAGAGTAAAAATGACCAATAGAAATCCATTCAACATGAATAATAATCTTTTGAAAATTGAGCCATTTGTAGATGTTGCAACATATTTCAAGTTAGTCTCTTTGCAAAAACATTCATTATTATAGTAGTTTTCGCTGACAGTTAACATACCACCTACTCTATTAGGTCCAACACCAACCATTAACACATGCATGCCTATTCTCCTCGAAATTTTATTGTCTTAGCAGGTACTCCTGCGACAATCGCGTTTTGTTTTACAGATTTGGTAACAACTGCTCCAGCAGCAACAACTGCTCCTGATTCAATAGTTACTCCACATAAAATTTTTGCACCATAACCTATCCAGACATTATCATTAATGATAATTTTTTCTTCACTGGACCCTTGCATATTCATTGGAATATCCAATCTTTCAAAACTATGGTTGCTTGCTAGAAAAACACAATGTGGAGCCATCATTACGTCTTTCCCAATTGAAACTTCTCCTTGAAAATAAGTGTAATCACCTATTCCAGAATTGTCACCTAATGATATCCTTGATGAAAGTGTCGCTTTTCTGCCAATATCCACATTATTCCCACAATAATCGAAATAAAGTTTCCCACACATTTTTCGAGAAAGTTTAGCAATTTTCCATTTATAACCTAATTGGTAATGAGGTAACCTACCACATACAAGAATATATAAGATATATCCAATTAGCTTTTTTATTTTTTTCCCCATCTTTACCTCTTAATAATTATAAACTATTTCTGTTGAACTAATGTTTATATATTTTTAGCTACCAAAAAAGAAAATTTATTTAATTTTTGTACTTACATAGATCAAAGCAATTCTATTAGAATCTTTTGTTCGGAATTCCCGCAATTATTTAACGTTCCCTTAAATGGTAATCAGAGTCTATACGTCCCCTCAATATCACAAATCTTTCTCGTATCTAAAATGATTTTTCCTTTAAGTTCTGCCATATTCTCAATAATTTCATCATGTCCTACAAGTAGTACAATTAAATCAATAACACTTAGGAATGTCTCTAAGTCATGATACTGGCTAGATACAATATCTTTTTTAACATATGGATCATAAACTTTTACAAGGTTACCACAAAGATGCTTCTCCATACTCTCAAGCATCTGTAGAGTTGGACTTTCTCGTATATCATCCACATCTTCTTTATAAGTCAATCCGTATAATCCAACACGGCTTACGTCTGTCATTTGATTTTCTTTCATGATATCGTGAACTCGTTCAAGAACAAATTCAGGCATTGAGTCATTAATTTTTCTAGCTGCTAGAATAATGTTAGCAAGGCCAGGATAATCACCTACAAGAAACCATGGATCAACCGATATGCAATGTCCTCCCACACCAGGTCCTGGAGTTAAAATATTTACGCGAGGATGCATGTTTGCAATACGAATAATCTCATATACATCCATATTGTCAGTACGACAGATTTTTGCCAATTCATTTGCGAAAGCAATATTTATATCTCTATATGTATTCTCAACTACTTTTGTCATTTCTGCAGTATGGATATCTGTTATTACAATCTCCCCACTGCAGAAAGAAGCATAAACATCTTTCACACTTTCACCGATATTTCTATCATCTACTCCGATAGTCCTTGAATTATGTACAAGTTCATGTATCATATTTCCCGGAATGATTCTCTCTGGTGCATGCACAAGGTTGATATCAACTCCTATTATAAAGCCATTGCCTTCAACAATTGGTCTTATATGTTTATCAATCGTTCCAGGTGGAATTGTTGATTCGATAATTACCGTTGCCCCCTTATGGCATACAGTAGTCAACGTTTTTATTGCTTCTACCACATAGGTTGGATCTATTTTCTTACTAAATGAATCGAAAGGGGTTGGAACTGAGACGATATACATGTCTGTCTTCTGATATTCAGTTGTAAACTTTATACCGGCTTCTACAGCTGCTTGAAAAAGTTCATCTAATCCCTTTTCTTCAAATGTGGTCTGACCTTTGTTTAATGTGTCAACTAATTCTTTATTATAGTCAGTCCCTATGACTTTGTTTCCATGCGATGCAAGCATTAATGCAGTTGGTAATCCAATATAACCTAATCCTATTACATTAATCATTCTTTAGCCTCTTCATAATTACTAGATAATAAAAATTTCGTTTTATATGTTAACATTACATATTTCGCATTTCCAATAATGTACCGCTTAAACATCCTGCGAGGCTCCTGAATAAACCGATAAAACCATTCCAAACTATTTTTCTGCATCCATTTCGGGGCCCTATCTGTAACACCAGCAACAACATCAAAGCTGCCACCTACACCCATTACAAACGGCACATTCAGTTCGTTTAGATATTTATTGATCCAGTATTCTTTTTTAGGGGAGGAGAACGCAACAAATAATATGTCTGAATTTGATTTAGTAATCATTTCAACAATTTCTGCATCAACCTCATCTTTAAAGTATCCGTTTCTAGTTCCCGCAAGCTGTAAGTTTGGGTATTTAACTTCGAAGATTGATTTAACTTTTGCGAGAACGTCTTCTTTCGCACCGAAAAGAAAAATGCGATAGCCTTTTTCGTTAGCTATTTCAACAAGTTTTAAAAATAAATCTATACCAGTTACTCGCTCCTTTAGGGGAATTCCAAGCTTTTTCGCTGACCAGACAATAGAAGCCCCATCGGCATTGATTAAAGGGCATGAATTAACAATTTCAGTTAGTTTCTCATCCTCATGCATTAAATTTATTTTTGAAGCATTAATTACAACATGCTGGGTAGGCTTTCCCTCTGAAATAATCTGCTCGATTTTTTGAATTGTTTCATCAAAACTTAAGGCATCTACATATGTATTAAAAATCTTATATCGTTTTGAATTCTCCATTAATTCTCCTCTCTACTTCGCCCCAACTCGAAACGCCACCACAAACACCGTTTTAAATAAAAGCTTTATATCCTGCAACATCGACCAATGATCGATATATTCCAGATCTAGCTTAACCACATCTTCGAAGTCAACTATTTGACTTCTTCCACTAACCTGCCAGAGACCTGTGATTCCTGGTTTCAAGGATAGCCGCCGCTTGTGCCGTCCTTCATACTGCAGGAACTCGTCCTCTGTAGGAGGCCTCGTCCCAACGAGACTCATATCTCCTTTTAATACATTAAAGAACTGTGGCAGCTCGTCAATGCTTGTCTTCCGAATAAATCTTCCGACTTCCGTGATTCTAGGGTCATTCTCCAATTTGAACATCAGTCCCCGCATCTCGTTTTTTTCAAGGAGTTCCTTTTTCCGGGCTTCTGCATCAGCATACATGGAACGGAATTTATAGATTTTGAATCTTCGTCCATTCTTTCCGATCCTGACCTGAGAGAAAATTATTGGCCCTGGTGACTCTATGAGTATTGCAGGGACTATAAAGATACTGACGATAAGTGTTATACTTAACCCTACAATTGCTCCAAAAATGTCTACTGCTCTCTTAAGTATCATGTAACCTTTGTTAAATACCTTAGTTGAGAAGGAAAGTACGCTGTAGCCACCAAAATTTTTTATCGTCTTTGCATTAACGTTGAGATTAAAGGTCGAAATTCCCAAATTAACTGTTATTCCAATATTTTCGAATTTAAGAATAGTTTCACTTATATTTATACGCATTTCCCGAGGTATGCTGATAAATACTTCATCTACTACTGATTTTGTTACTACATCAAGTAAATTATCATTGTTTGCTACTACTGGAATCCCACTTATATATTCACCTACCATATCTTCATCTAAAATAGCAAAGCTGGTAACTTGAAATTCCCATTCTCTTTCTTCTCTCATCCTGCTAATAATTGAACTTGCCTGATCTGAGGTGGTTATGATTATAACCTTATTGCTTGAAATGCTTTCCTTATAATATGCAAGTAAAATGACTTTAAAGTACTGTCTTATTATGTAATCCACCAATATATTGGTTAAGAAGAAACTTACAAAGAATATTCTTGAGTAGATATCCCCAATTTTATATAAAAACAGTATTACACTTATTATTAAAGCTAAAATCACATTAGATTTAACTACATTTGTAAATTCATCAAAGAAACCACGTTTGAAAAAACCTACATAGAAATCATTTAAAGTAAGCACGCATATATAGCTTAAAATAAGTAAAATGAGTATGAATCCATAGGATAGTTTATATGTACTATCTAAAGTTATCCCAAATCTTATCCAGAAAGCTGTGATAAAAGAAGTGATTAGGCAAACAATATCAAGTATTAGAAGATTTATTCTATCCTGTTCCTTAAACCTATTGATCACTAGCAAACACCTCAAATTCGTAGCTTGCCTTTTTCTTTTGTCCTTTTTTATGTAAGAAGAACATGCCATTTTCGATTGCAATTAACATACATATAATTAATGCTGATAAAAGAACCGTTAGTACGTATATACCTCTGTGCAGATAAATATCCGCATAATTATTTTCAGTTAATTTACTTTGGGATTCTAATACATCTTTGCTTATCTTTGTTTCTAAAAATTCATTTTCAATCTGTGTTGAATTTATTTCTGAATTGTTGACTGCCACGATAGCTTCTGTGCTTTGTGCACCTGCATTAAATGCGATTGCAATTATTATTGTTATAATAATCAAATATAATATTTTACCTCTAATCATCCCTACTATCCCCCTGATAATTCCCCTAACAATCTCTTTGTTTTCCCCTGATTTAGTCAAGATTTTCTGATTGATGATTTTTTCTATCACCTCTGTTTAATTGCAGCCATCGCCTTGTCCATCATCTCTTTTTTATTCTGTTCTTTGATTTTTTCATATTCCGCTTGATATCCCGCTATTATATTTGTGGGGTCTATCCCTTCTGCTTTCAATTGTTCCTCCATCTTTTGTATCAAGGCAGAAAAGCTGGCGTCCATTTGGTATTCCATAGTCTTTGATTTTGCCAGATACTCAGAAGCAAGCTTTACTTTATTTGCAGATGTTTTTTCGCCTTTTGACACCAACTCCTCCCAATCCGCTTTCCCCTGATTGCTCAAGCGAGCCGCCATATTAAGCGCTTCTGCTTTCTGCTGATTTAAAGCCTTGCTGTATGATATAGAGAGAGTTTGAAGCACCTGCTGCTTTCTTTCATCGTCAAGCTTTGCAAGTTCCTCCCCAATGATTTGCTTTTCTGAATCTGTGTTAATTTCAGCGGGCACTTCTGATGAGGTTATTTCCCCGTTTTCTGTATTTTCTGCTGCCAAACCTTGGTCCGATGTGTCGACTTGATCCAATTCGGAAATCAAACCGTCGGTGAATGCTTCGGATTCCTGCTTTATTTGCGACTCGTATTGCTTTTTTTCTTCAGAATATTCACCGAAATAAAAGAAGATAACTATGGCAATGATGATGACGATAATTATTGCTACACTTGCCAAAATATAACTGATTCTTCTTTTATTTCCCTTACGTTCTCTCTTTGCCATAGTTATTTTCCATTCCATTGGAAAAAATTTTATTATCGATAGATTATAAAATTTCTCTAGGTTAGAATGGGCAGATTTTATTTTCTGCCCATTCTTAAAAGTTAAAAATAAACGATATTAAATCAATTTAAATTTAAAGACGCCTCCATCCAATTGACCTGATTGCTCCGAATTGCTGTAAGTAAATGTTACTGTATATTCCGCGCCAGCACCCTGCGTCTGCAGGAAAGGGACGAAGGTGTCAACAGGAGCAGATCCGGTAATACTAGCTAACGTCACAGTATAATAATCCAACAGATCTCCTAAACTTCCAAAGGTTTTGGCTTTGGTTTGATTCAATAAACTTCCTGGGATATTGCTGATCACTGCAGTCTTTGTCTTATCCGTTGGAATTGTTCTATGAACAGTAACAGTCATGGAATATACTTTACTCGCATCAAACTCACTGCCGATAACCGTTACATCAATTGCCTGGCCGGAGCTTGCTGTGATTGCGGTTTGCGGAACTTGATAAACTTCACCGATTTGTGATACTGCAGATCCGTTTAATTTTAAATTAGTCAATGAGAAATTAGGGTGATTGACCGGTGGGTTTCCTCCACCGCCTCCGCCGCCGCCCGTAGATTCAACTACATCTGACCCGGAACTGTTATTTTTCACTGTGCTGCCTGCCGGAATGGCAGCTCCACCGCCGCCCGTTACACCTGAAACACCTGAAGCAACTTTAATTTCAGTATTCGGCGTAGTAACACTGGAACCATTTGCTCCCGCATTCAAATCCACCTCGGTAACAGATCCGGACCCGCTGATGCTGACTTGTGCATTCGCAACGACCTTATCGATTGAGGAACCTGCAGCAACTGTAAGTTTTGCTCCCGGCATATTATTCGTGACCGTACCAAAGTTACCGTCAAGGATGATCTCATCCCCTTCTGCGATGTCAACTTCCTGTATTACGACACCATCCGCGACAACTCTGACCTTGCCGTTTACTATATCAATAGTTACGTTCGAAATATGGGAGGTTCCGGTAATATGTATGGAGTTATCACCGCCTCCTCTGATAACGGTATCACCCTTTACCGTAACGCTGTCAAGAGTCGCATCCCCTTGTGCAACGCCTTCTGCAATGATCAGGTTTTCCGAAACAGTAACACCTTTCAGTATTACGCCGGAAACTTTGATTACCGCCGTTCCATTGACATTTTCCGTATAGGTTCCTGCCGTTGTATAATATGCCTTTACGATATTGTCAATAATAGTTACGGCTGCCGCTCTGGTAATGTCTGCTTTCGGTTCAAACTTGCCGTTATAACCGCTTATGTAACCCTTTGCCTCCATTCCGAAGACATCACCTTTTGCCCAGGCTGAGATACTGGCAGTATCAGTAAATGCTTTACTCGAAGTTGCTTCATTTACCGCAAAAGCTCGGCTCAGCATCACTGCGGCCTCTTCTCTGGTGATTTTATCGTTAGGCCTTACGGTCGTACCGTCTCCGTTAATGATCCCAGTGGCATTTGCCTTTAATACAGCATCTGTATAGAATTTACCTTCCTGCAAATCAGTAAACTTATTGGAAGCCTTAACTTGATAATCCATCATATTATCAAGAATGACTGCCATTTCACCTCTTGTAATGGAGTCATTCGGTCTGAATTGTCCTTCAAACCCGTTGATAATTCCATATCCTGCCCATTTATAAATGGCATCGGTTGCCCAATGGCCCGACAGATCAGTAAAAGTAGCTGCATTGGAACTGGCTGTTTCTAAACCATCTGTAGCAAATGAAAATGAAAATGAACCAAAGACCAAAGCGATTGCTAAAATCACTGCAAAACTCTTTCTTATGTACATCCCTTTTCCCCCTAACATATTAAATATTTTTCCATATTATCCCTTGTTATATTATACTATTCGACTAACCGTTGAGGGTCAAGCCGGCTCTGTACTACAAATTCTTACAAGTATCCCCTATATCGATCGCTATGAGGACTTTGTGCAACAATTTATTACAAATCTCCCCCCTAAACGTTTTTTACTGCAACAACAAAAAAAGAGGCGAAATAAACAATACGAGTTGTATCAATTCATTTCATCTCTTACTTTAATTTTTTTAGTTTCAAGTTACTTGGAAAAATTTATTTCTGTGAATAAAAGATCTTTGCCCAGAGCTGCATTCGGAAAGATCGATCTTGCCGTTTGAATATAGTCCTCCGGCCGATTCAAGGACGGGCTAAAATGGGTCAGCCACAGCTCTCTGGAATTGCCCTTTTCTGCGATACGGGCCGCTTCGGAAAAGATCATATGCTTCCGCTCGATCGCCTTATCTAAGAGGCTATCATCTCCATACATCCCTTCCAGGATCAGAAGATCCGATTCCCTGCTGAATTCAATCAGTTTCTTCGTGGGCCTGGAATCGGTACAGTAGGTAACCTTCAGGCCTTTCCGTGGCGGTCCGATCACCATTTCCGGGGTCCACTGCTTTCCCTCCCGCTCCACAGTATTTCCTTTTTGAAGAATACTCCAGAACTCCTTCGGAATCCTTTGGGCTTCCGCCCGTTCTGCATCAAATTTTCCCGTACGCTTTATTTCAAAAGAGTATGCCATGCACGGGATCATATGATCCATTGGTATGGAACTGATATAGAATTCTCCGATTTGGCACTTACTTCCCCCTTGCTCAGCCAATTCAACCAGCTTCACATCATAAGGCAGCTGTGGTGCAATAACGGTAAGTGCGCTCACAATATAGGCCAGAGGCGGTGGACCGAATATGGTAAACGGTTCTGTTCGCCCGCTATTTCCCAGTGTCAGCAGAAAACCAGGCAAACCTGCAATATGATCCGCATGATAATGAGTCAGACATAAGGCTTCAATGGACTTAAAGCCCCAGCCGAGCTGTTTGATTCCGACCTGCGTTCCTTCCCCGCAGTCAATCAAAATCATTTTTCCATTCTGTCGTATCAGCATTGATGTCAGCCTTCTGTCGGGCAGCGGTACCATTCCTCCGCAGCCAAGCAAGCAAACCTCCAACATGGCATTTCCTCCTTACCTTGCAACAACTTAATCATATTATAACCAATTTCATTCGGCAAGTCATTCAGGCATAAAAAATCTTCCCGGGAACGTTTCATGAAGGTGGCCGAAACTGCTCCGCGGGAAGATATTTATTGATTTTGAAAAGATAAAATGCATTATAATTCGTTATGAAAACTCTCATAAAACCTTCGCAGTGTTTCTTCGTCCATATCTGCAGTGATACATCCGATCTGCGTAACACAGTTTCCGCCGGATATATTCCCTAAAATCACAGAATCTCTTGTGTTATAGCCTTTATAGATCCCGTACATCAATCCGGCGAGAAACGCATCTCCGGCGCCAGTTGCATCAATGCTGCCAAACTGGTTGGCGGCTTTGATATGCACTGTTTTTCCGTTTTCCTTGATGATGCATCCGTTTTTACTCAGCTTTACTATGGGATTTGGTATGTATTCTGCCAGTACATCAAGGGCCTCCTCCGGAGTGTTTGTATTTGTTAGCTTTGGCGCTTCCTTCTCATTTGGCGTGAAATAATCAATGTACGGAAATACATTCTTATACCAGTCGATATGCATATCGTCATGCCAAGCAGCATCCATCACTAATATTGAGCCTTCTTTTTTCAAGCGCTTCCATACATCTTCATATCCCAAGGTTGCATAGGCGATGCGGCAGCCTTTATAAAGCTCATATACCTGACTTTCCGTCGCATAGAATTTTTCTAATTCGCTGCCGTTGGGATGCCCAGGCTGATAACTTACAAAGCTGCGGTCTTCTCCCGTTGAAATCACACTGGTTATGATCAGCGGTTCCGGCTCATCCCCTTGATACAGATTGAAATAATTCACATGGGAATCCTTCAGCCTTCTTTGAGCCAGCCTGCTGAACTGGCCTTTCCCGAGAAACGTGCCCAGTTTTACCGGAATTCCCAGTCGGTGCAGTGCGATCATTGTTGCCGGAGGTCCGCCTCCGAGTGTTATAGTAAACCCCTTTGAAAATACTTCTTCCCCCAGTTTTGGAAGCCGTTCTACATCGCTGTATATTAAATCGATACAGATCTTTCCCATCGATACGATATGATTACCCATTCTGTCCTCCAATCTCAAAATCCTCGGTATTCCATTTTAAATAGTCTGTAACGAGACACTTTGCCAATGAATAGGAATTGACCAAAGGATGAACCATCAATGCTTCAACCATCAAAGACTTGTCTTTTTCTAAAATCCCCTGTGCTGCAAGCCGTTCGTATCGCTTCATTGTCCGGATCAGCACCTTTGCACTTTCCGGCAGTGATTTCATTCCTTTTTTCGTTACAGCCCCGTTTGGACCGATCATACAGGTGGTTTCGACAACATCGTCATCATCCAGCCAATCCACGGTACCCTGATTCGGCACAGAAAGCACCATTTCAGAGGTTATTCCTATCAGTTTTGCCTGGATGAATGCCAGTGCAATACCGGCATAGCCGCCTTCTTCCGGACTGAACAGATCAAACTTGGACGCAGCCGCTTCATTTCTCTGAACGGTGGATTCCGCAGCCATATAGCTGATCTCTCTTTGATGGTTATATTTTGCGTAGATTTCAAGCATATGTTGGAAATCCTTCTCCGGATCAAGGCGCTGCAGCTCACTCATCATGTTTTTATTGATGGACAGGATCGACTCCCCTCTCGTGCATTCGCTGTTCAGGATATTATGGACAGCTTTTTCCCGATAATAAAAATAGTAAAGATACTCGTTAAAAAGCACGTCCCATCTCCGAGGGAGTTCTGGTTCAAAATAGCGCATATCAGTTTCCGTGTACAGTTTTGGATCATATAAAAGTTCTCTTGTGATGTCCGTCCCGTTTTCAGTAATTGATGTAAAATAGCTTAAGTGATTCAAACCGAACACATCCATACGCAACGATTCGATGGCCGTCGCCCTGAATTTCGCCACCTGATGCAAAAACCCCGACGGTGCGTCACAGACGCCGTAAACAAAATCATAGCCCAAATCCCTCATTGCCTGTGTTACCAAACCGGAAGGGTTGGAAAAATTAAATACCATAACATCCTTCTTCGCATGCTCCCGAATCAAAGTACAATACGCTTTCAGTGCAGGAATCGTCTTCATGGCCATTGCAAACCCACCGGCCCCGGTGGTTTCCTGCCCGAGTACGCCGTGTTTCAAAGCAATTCTTTCGTTCCACACCCGATCGGAATCTCCGCCGACACGGATGGTTGTAATAACATAATCCGAATCGGATATCGCAGTGACCGCATCGGTCGTATAGGATACCTTTACGTCAGGATTAATAATGGATGCGGCTTTTTTTGCCATTCCTCCGAAGATGCGCAGTCCTTCCACATTGTTATCCATGAATACGATTTCAGTAATGCCCAATAAAGGTGCCTTTTGCAGAATGCTTTTGGTTAATATAATGGCTCGGGATCCACCGCCGCCTAAGATACATAATTTCATAATATCCCCCTACCCTTTCACTGCGCCGGCAGTCAAACCTTCGATAATTTTTTCCTGGAATATGATAAAGATCACGACACTAGGCATTATCATGATGACAACCGCGGAAAACATTGCATTGTAATCAAATGCAAACTGAGAAGTAAAGTAATTCAACGCCAGAGGTACGGTCCTCGCACTGTGTGAGGCCGTCAATGTCAACGCATAGAGGAATTCATTCCAGCAGAAGATGAAATGAAGTATTCCTGCTGTGATCATGCCCGGACTCGTCAGCGGCAGGATGATCCTGCGATAACACTGCAGGAACGACGAGCCGTCGATATAAGCAGCCTCCTCCAGTTCCTTCGGTATGGTCAGAAAAAACGCCCTCAGGATAAAGAAGGACATCGGTAGATCCAAAGCGGTGTAGACCAGAATCAACGCCATTTTCGTGTCATACAATCCTAAAAATCGGATGATGGAATAAACCGGCATGATCAGAGCGGTAATGGGCAAAAGCAGCGAGATGCTCATAATTATGACGATGGGTTTTTTCAGTTTAAAATGAAAACGTGTTGTCGTATAAGCCGCCATGCTGGAGATCAATATGTTGAGAACCGTACTGACCACAGCTATGATCACACTGTTGATCAAATACTGACCGAGCGGTGCAATTTCAAGTGCATTCCCGTAGCCTGCAAAAATAAGCTGGGATGGCAGAGAAAGCGGATTATTTAGAATTTCTTCATTTGTTTTTAAAGACAGCATCACGACCCACAAAAAAGGGATAATGGAAATCAACGCAATGCTTGTTACATAAGAATATCCTTTTATTTTCATAAACAATCCCCTTTTACTCATCACTGGCTATTTTGAATACCTTGCTGATGATATAAATCAAAATCAGACCCAGGGCAATCAAAACAGTGCCGATCATATTGGAATATCCGAAATTATTCTGTACAATCATAGTATTGTACAGATAAAGCGGAAGGCTCATGGTTTCCGTACCCGGCCCCCCTTTTGTGGTCAGATAGATCAGTTCAAATTCCTTCAGCTTGGAAGTTGCAGCGATGATCATGCAGGTTCCCAGCACGTTGCGGAGCTGCGGGATTGTGATGAACAGATCCTTCTGCCATTGGCTCGCACCGTCCAGATCCGCCGCTTCATAGAGAGAGCTCGGTATAGTACCGATTTCCGTCAGTACCAAGAGCATGATCAAGCCAGAAAAAAGCAGCCATGTTACCGTTACGGATACAAACGCAGTGGAAGGATCAAAGAACCAATTATGAGCAAATTGTTCCAGATGAAGCTTTTTCAGAAGCCCATTGATTAAACCGATCTGTCCGTTGAATACCATCAGAAAGATAAATCCCAGAGCGGATGCTGAAATCATGTTGGGTATCATAAATGAAGTCCTCAGAATTTTCCATCCTCTAAATTTTCTCGATATGATAATCGCAAAGCTGACGCCGATGATCACATGTATGGTCGACTGGAGGAAAATCCAGATCAATGTATGTTTAAATGAGACAATGAATTCAGAATCACTCATTGCCGCAATATAGTTGTCCAATCCAATAAACGTTATATTGCCCGAAAACCCCTTCCACTCTACAAAGGAAGACCCGAATACAATCATGACAGGCGCCAGTAAAAAAACGGTGAAAAACAGGATCAGCGGGGCGGAAAACATATAAAGCCAGAAAGTATTTCTTTTCAATGTTGCACCTCAATTTTTAAGCAAAGCCCCCATTTCCGGGGGCTTTGCCCATATAGATTCGGTTAAGAAAAAATGAAAAAGCGGTTTAATGCGAATGATTAGTTTTTATTTGCCGCATCTGTTAATGCTTGTGCGAACTGTTCCGGTGTGATGTCTCCTGCAGCAAGCAGCGGATACTGTCTGTCTAATTCAGCAACAACATTGGAATACCATAAGCTCTGATAATTTCCATATGCAATTTTTGCTTCGCCCTGGAGTTTGATGATCTCTCCAAGCAGAGGATTCTTGTCTAATACTTCCTGTGAAATCTGTACATTCTTGTTCGCAGGGATTCCACTGTAGATTTCCGCCATTTTAGCCTGGTTCTCTTCATTGGATATGAACTTCAGGAATTCGACTGCTGCGTCTGCATGAGCTTGATCCTTTGAACCAACCATCCATCCTGGCATGGAACCGGAGAAGATGCCCGCGTTCGGGTAAAGTGCAGTACCGATATTCTTTACGAAATCATCACCCTTTGCCTGGAAATCACTGATCATCCAAGGTCCGTTGGCAATCATTGCGGTATTTCCGTTCAGGAAATTATTCGCTCCGTTTTCATATTTTCCGCCCAAAGCATCTTCTGTTGTATAATTCAGTAACATTTTCTGAATTAAATCTGCAGCTTTGATGAAATCAGCAGTGTTGTAGTCCTTTGGCGTGGATTGGTTCATCCATGTATTGCTTTCGGTTGAGAATGTCCCTACCATGCTGTTCAGCCATAAGGAGGACAGCCATGCGGAATCCAGCGTATCCATGGATGCCGGCGTGATTCCGGCAGCCTTCAGCTGCTCCAGCTGCGCCATGAATTCGTCCCAAGTCGTTGCAGGAGCAGTAATTCCGGCTTTTGTGAAGAGCGCTTTGTTGTAGAAATATGTAACTGGCTGTCTTTCAACAGGCATTGCATAGATTTTCCCGTCTCTGGAGTTATATGCGATGTCATCATCGAAAAATCTTCCGGCAAAATCGGAATCCGCTTCAAAATATGGAGTCAGATCAACAAGTCCATCCGCCGAAAGAGCGTCATCCATGATGTTGTAGCCTCCGGTGAAGAACAGATCCGGTAAATCCTCCATTGAGATATAGGTTTTCATCTTGTCTACATAAGCCTGATCTCCGGGGATTTCTTCAATCTCCAGCTTTATCTTTCCATCATATTCCTGGTTGAAGGATTCAACGACAGCAGAAAACCATGGTGCGGAAGCGTTAACACCAACCTGGAAGGCTGCAAGACGAATCGTTACAGGTCCGTCCGATGAAGCTTCATCCTTGCTTCCGCATGCGGTAACCATGGATAGCACCAAGACAAGACAGAGTAAAACAGCGAGTATTCTTTTCATATCTTTTCTCCTTTTTCTCCTCAAAAATAACATATATCTATTTTTAGGTTATAGATATCAAGGTTTGCAGGAAAAGGTTTTCCTATTAAGCACAAAAATTCATGCCTTATCCTTAACGGTTTCCCTTTCCACAAGTGAGTGGTTCAGAATGATTTTGGATTGTATTTCAGCAGCCAAGTCAATGATTTCACTCTTAATTGTGGTTTTCCCCTTCTTTTCAATGATATCGATCAAAAGTCTTGCCGCTTCCTTTCCGATTTCATTGATCGGTTGATGGATTGTCGTTAATTTCGGACGAACGACCTGACCCAGATCAATATCGTCAAAGCCCATTAACGAAATATCTCCCGGAACATTTAAACCCTTGTCAAGGGCACAATCCAAAGCACCGACTGCCATTTCATCACTGACACAAAAAACTGCGGATGGGTAGGAGTCAAGTTCGAGCATCTGCTCCATCGCATGGTAGCCATGTTCGATACTGCTTGGACGCTGTATCAATACTTCTTCTCTCACCGGAATATCATTTTCCTTTAATGCTTTGATATATCCTTCTTTTCTAAGCATCCCAAGTGCATAACATTCGCCGTAAAATAAACCAATATCCCGATGACCTTTTGAAATCAGATGGCAAACCGCATCATAAGCAGCCTCAACCTCATCGATCCCTACAAAAGGTAAATTTGTTCCCTCAACAGGAACACTGGCAAACACGAGAGGAGTTGAACTAATCTTTTGAAAGGCTGATAGTTCTTCTAAAGAAATATCGTGGAGCAGAATGATTCCATCCACATGGCGTTCCAGCATCAAATCAAAATACTTCTGCGGTTTGTTCAGGTTACGGTATATATTGCAAATGATCACGCCGTAGTCAGCCTGTGCAGCAAACTCTTCGATCCCGGAAAGCAACTGTGCATGAAAGGAATTGGAAACATCCGGTACGACAACACCGATTAAATTGGTTTTATTTAAAATCAGACTGCGGGCAATGCTGTTTGGTTTGTAATCCATCTGCTTCACCGCATCATAAACCCTTTTCTGCAAATCGGGGCTGACGGGTTTCGATCCGTTCATCACCCTGGAGACGGTGGATATGGATACTCCGGCCTTGCGCGCGATCATTTTAATATTTGGCATCGTCCGTACTTCCTTTCATTCTTGATTATATAGGAAAACATTTTCCTGTCAACGATAAACTGGAAAATGTTTTCCTGATGCATAAAAAAAAGATGATTGGGCGTTGTAGTCATCCAATCATCGATTGTGTTTTGATAAATCATCGGGCAGAAAAAGTATTTTCTAAGAAAACCGTGAAACCTATTCTGAAAGGATCGCTTTAATGGCAATGGCACATTCGATTCTCTTCTTTTCCAGCTCGCAGCCAAGCGCATAGGGCTCCAGGATATCGTGATTCATATGATAGGCATTGGCATGACAGCCACCGCTGCAATAAAATTTCGCCCAGCATTCCCTGCACTTTTCCTTGTTGTAAATATGAGCCTTGTTGAATTCATCATACCGGCTATTTTCAAAGTGATCTTCATACAGGTTACCCAGTTTGAAATCCTGGTTTCCCACAAACTGATGGCAGGGATAGATGTCCCCTTCCGGAGATACGGCCACATATTCCGTACCGGCACCGCAGCCGGATACACGCTTTACGACGCATGGTCCCTGATTTAAATTCACATTGAAGTGAAAGAATTCAAATTTCTTTCCTTCCCTTGCGTAATCCAAATACAGGTCAGTGAGCTTATCGTATTCTTTTAAGATCGTCTCTTTGTCAGCTTCCTGAAGGGCGTAGCTGAAGGAAAGATCCGTTACCACCGGCTCGATGGAGACGTTTTTAAAACCTTTATCCGCCAGGTGCTTTACATCCTCTGAAAAATCAAGGTTCTCGCGGGTAAATGTCCCCCTGACATAGTAGGTTCCCTTCCGTTTCTCCACAAATCGAAGATAATTTTTGGTAATAATATCATAGGTTCCCTTATCGTTTACCGTTCTGCGCATATTATCGTTGACAGACGGCCGGCCGTCGATGCTAAGAATCACATTGTCCATGTTTTCATTGATGTAGTCCGCCTTTGCATCGTCAAGAAGTAAGCCGTTAGTCGTAATGGTAAACCGAATATTTTTTCCGTAAACCTTCTCTGCCTCACGTCCGTAAGCAACCAGACCTTTGACCACTTCAAAATTCATGAGCGGTTCACCGCCAAAGAAGTCAATTTCAAGGTTCCTTCGGGTTCCTGAATGCTTCAGAAGGAAGTCGATGGCTTTCTTTCCTGTTTCCAGAGAAAGCAGGGATCGGACCCCTTCGAATGCGCCCTTGTCGCCGAAGCAGTATTTGCAGGTCATGTTGCAGTCATGGGCCACATGGAGGCACATCGCCTTGATGACCGCCCCGCGTCCTTCCAGCATATCCATCGTCACTTGGGAATCGTCAGTATAGAGCATCTCATTTTCAACAAGATAATGGACATCCTCAAGTGCCTCCAAAATATCTTCCCTTCCATATCTGTCTTTGAGCAATTCGGGGATCTCTTCAAAGGGCTTTTCTTTATAGTAATCCAAGATATCATAAACGATATCATTCACCACGTGCACTGCACCGCTGTTGATATCAAGTACGATGTACTGGTCTTTGTATTGATACTTATGGATCATTCCTTCATTTCCTCATTTCATAAAAAAAACAGCAACGCTGCTGTTTTTCATTGGTTTGAACTATCTGCGCTTTGTGTTTTCACATTCCTGATTTGCTACGGTGCAAGATGTCTTGCAAGCTGACTGGCATGAAGTCTGGCATTCACCGCAGCCCTTGCTGGTTGTATTTTTCAAGGTTGGTTTTGCGATCGTTTTAATGTTTTTCATATATGTAGTCCTCCTTATTTCACGCCTCATCGGGCATCAATCGATTTCAAAATTCCTTCGCTCATATCTTGTGGAATCTACATTATAGATTACTAAAAAAAGGCCGTAATGTCAATACATTTGATTGTTTGGGGCGATTAATTCCATGTGTAGGATTTTGAAAATTGATAATAATAATAGTGAATCAATGATAGGATGGATGTGATCATTATATTAATCGAGTTAAGGAGTGATTCCTATTTTTAAATTTGAAACGGTATATCACAGGGTATTAAAATCAACATTCTGGGTTATAAATCCTTTAAAAAAAATCATTGTTAAAACGGAATGTCAGGTTCATACTCATATCAATCAGCATGCACTTACCATATTGAAAAACGACAAGTATCAGGAGCAGTACGACTTCTTTGCCGATTCGATCGACGAGATCAACAAGGGAGCAGTATGGGCGGATCAGGACTTTAAAAGCTCCAACCATTTCTATAATCCTTATAAAAAAAAAGTGGTTTATACGGTAGAAGCAACGCTTTGGTCTTAGCCATTGATTATTATGTTCGAGCAATCCGGTATTGGAAAAAATCAGAATCCCGGAAATCACTATTTTATCTCGGCGCAGCGCTGCACCTGATACAGGATGTGACCATCCCCCAGCATGTCAATATTCGGCTGCTGGAGGATCATCGTCAATTTGAGAACTTTGTGAAACGCTCTTATCAAAATGTGAATGCCTTTCAAGCTAATCAGGGAGCATATGTGCTGAGCAGCATTGAAAATTATATGAAATTCAATGCCAGAACCGCTCTGAAAATATATAAACGATTTCGAAATATTAAAAATGATGAAAGCAGGTATTACCGAATCACAAAATGCACCCTCCCTTTGGCAGAGAGAACCACTGCAGGAGCAATGATCATGTTCTATAATCGTGTTGTGAAATGAAAAAAGGATTCCGAGAACTTCGGAATCTTTTCCATTTTTATATTATCTTTAATTATTGCCGGCTGCCGCCATCCAACTATTTATCCCAACTTATGCGTCAATTTGAATAGGAAGTCCTGAATATTGGAGACAATGGTGGTTACCTCTAAGGTACCCCGGTCTCTCAGCTTATTCAAAACAAATTCGGAAACATCCACCGCATAAATATATACCGGCCGAACCGCATTATCCTTTACCATGTAGGATGGAGTCAGATTCCCCGTTGCGATGGTATGTAACTGGGTCGCAAGGCACACGATCGTCGTGGCTTTTTTTGTGTGTTCACGCATAGCATCCTGTACAACTGACATATCATCGATTACGCCGGGCAAAGGTCCGTCATCGCGAATGGAACCGGCTAATACAAACGGAACATTGTTTTTCACGCAGGAAAAAATCAAACCGTTGTCAATCCCCAGTTCTTCAATTCCCTTCGGTATAGAGCCTGCTTTGCTGATCATATTGATGGCATCAAGATGATGGTAATGTCCGTTATGCTTATTTTCCCTCGTATTGATATCCTGACCGAGTGCAGTACCAAAAAGAGCTCCTTCAAGATCATGGGTCGCAACGGCATTACCGCCGAAAACTGCATGGGCATATCCTTGATTTACGATGAATTCCATCGCTTTTCTGGCCCCATCGTTAAATATTGCAGCCGGCCCTAAAACCCAAATAATATGACCATTATCCTTGTCATGCTTCAACAGCTCTACAAGATTATCATAATCCATGTCAAATGAAGTCTCTCTCGATCTTCCGCTTCGGAATGCAAAGGTGTCTATTTGATTGATTTCGGTTTTAAAGCCTCCGCTGTAAAGATAGATCCCTTCGGAGCCGTCATCGGTTCTTCCCGTAATAACGGTTTCCCCGATTTCAAGCCTCCTGAATTCCTTTGCTTCCAGGCTGCCGTCAGAATGGATCACCGGTACGCAGTCCATTCTTGTCTGCGGCATTAAAACCCATTCCCCATCTATTTTATAATATTCGGGATACATTGATGTAGCATGGTAATGATCCGGCGCTACTCCCCTAATTGTTACTTTACTTGTTGTTACATTCGGTGCGGCTGTGAACTTCTCCAGATTGAAATCAGGAGCTATATATTTAGGGATTTGAAACATGATAAGCCTCCATTGATAAATAATTCCATCTCATATTATCAAAATAATTTATAAAAAGCAAATTTTTTGATAAGAATCATTTTTAACCCTAATTATATTCGATCAGTCTTTCATTTTTTTAGCCAGTACTGCTAATCTTCCATTTTCTGTATGATAATTGCACGTGACCAATGTGAGTAATTGGTCACCGTAGGATGCGCTGATTTCGGTATCATAGAGCGAGAGTTTTTTCATATTCAAAATATATTCATCAAACTCGGCCTCGCTGTCCGCCTGAACAAACTGATAAAATTTAAAGACAACGTCAGATTTCATATATACCTTTGAAAGAATAACGGCAACAATCTGATATTCAGATTCTTGATAATTCCGATGAAGGTAGTATTCGTTGTCCTCCATATTCTGCATGACCGGATAATCCAAAGGGGTGTCTTCGATCTTGATCCAACCGATTAAATCCGAATTCTCTTCATATAAGGTCTTGTATAGACAAAGGAAAAGAGGCATGATGATCGATTTCAATTTTTTCATCTTTCATCCTACCTCTTTCCCCTTGTTTATTACTTTTCTATTGAACGATCTAATCTAAGACCTTTTTTCTACAGAGTGTTATTCCAGCCAATGACTAATTAATAGATTGTAAGAGACGAAATATACAAGGAGTCCAAACCCAAGTATGCTCGTATTCTGTTGTCAAAAATCCCCCTGTAAATTCATTAATCTCTCCCCTTTTTACAAAAGTCCCTCCCCTCTTTGACAATATTATTAATCTTTTGAGTCTATAATTTCAAATCAATTAATATTACATTTTCTCCTCAAAATCATTGAAATATAGACGTTTCTGACAGATTAATACTAAATAACAGAATTGATGAGCGACTTTTACAGCAAAAAATAAAGAAAACACCCAAAGTATGAGTGTTTTCTTATTTTTAATTATTTCAAAACATTTTATGAATTGATATCTTTATTAATTATCCCTCCAAGAACTCATCACTGTCCTCATAAGCCAGCTCTTTCTTGCCGGTAGCACGAATGATAACTCCACTAATTACACCAGCAATCAATGCAAACACGACAGTAAACAAAATACCGGTAATTTGTGCTTTTGCAGCAGTCGGTACGACCACGATGCCTACGAGGCCGCCAAGCAGTCCCGGCATTCCATGGAGATTATGTACACCGCAGGTATCGACGGTTTTGAACTTTGTCTGCAGTCTTGGCTGAATTATGGTATAACCGACCACACATAGAGTTCCGGCAAGCAGCCCGATTCCAAATGCGCCCATCGGGCTTACGAGATTGCAGGTTGCTCCGATGGCAACACCGCCGGCTAAGGATGCATTGGCGATATCAGCAATTGCAGCCTTCTTGCGGATCAGCACTCCAACAATATAAGTCGCAAGGGTAGCTCCGCAAAGTGCCAGGACAACATTGATTACGGTTTGTGCAAATTGTGCTTCCGGCACGATGGCGCTGCAGAAGCTTGGCCAGAAAATCCATAAAATCATGGATCCCAGCATACTGAAGCGATCCGATGTTGCATCGCTTTCAATTGGCATTTCCCTGTGTTTCGCACTGGATAAAACAAGGGTCAGACCCATTCCGAAATATGCTCCGAATGCATGGATTACAATAGAACCGCCGGCATCGACAAAACCTTGCGTGATTCCGAGTCCACCATCAAGTACGAGCCATTCGTTTATCATATAAAAAGGAACCAGCAAAAGACCAAGGATCCCATATTGATATACCTTCAATCTCCCCAGAACCGCTCCCATTGCGATCAGTGCCGCAGCTGCTGCAAATTCAGCAAATAGGAAGGATTCAATGCTGTTTGCCTGTATTGCTTCTGCCGATAAGATTCCTGTTGACCTGAGTCCCAGATAAACCGGTAATGCAGCGGCAACCAATAAATAAGTACCTGTTAATGCACTAAAGCCATAGTTTTTAACAAAAACCATGAGAAAGCCAAATCCAACAAGCAGCATCGCAAGAATGCCAATGGAGAAATTATACTGTTGAACTTGTCGAATGCCTTCTGAAGCGCCTTCTACAACTGCAACATTTACATCTGTAGTAGCTAATAATAATTGCGTCATTTATTACACCTATAACCTCTCTGAATTTCATCCGCACGGATATACAAACAACATGATAAAGTTTGTTACATTTGTGGGATAATTTCTAACAACTTGCAAAGTTTATTACATTTTATATGCCATGTCAAGATAGTTATAAGTGTATATTTCTTTTGAATTTTCAGCGTTTTCAGTCTATTAAGAAATGCTTCGTTCAATAATAACGCAAAATAAAAAAGCATCCCATATGATCACTACGAATAGCGTACGATATGGGATGCAAATCAGAACAGAATTACTTGATCGGTTCAACGATCACAAACGGCTGAAGCTGATAAGGCTTCGGAGCCACGGCCCGATCAGACCACATGTAGAACCATCTTTCGGCCGGATAATAGTAATATCCATCCTGCCAGCTGTCTGAGGTATCATACGGATCTGCGAATATGATCACATCATCTCCGATTCCGGGAGTTCCCTGCGTATCATATCCGATGATTGCCTGCCAGTGTCCGTCCCAGTCACTCCATTCTACCATGATCGGTCTGTCGGCTTTCAGGTTGGTGACGACCCATTTTACAAAGTAGGAATCGTTGGCATCGTCAACCCATTTATCGGTATTCGGGTCATTTTCAGAAGAATATAATGATACGGATTCAAAGGTTCCCGGGAGATTTCCCCAATCGTTGGAAGGTACGCTGGTATCTCCAACCTGGATCAGATCGCTTGCCTTATAATCTGCTATGTAGCTGGTTTGAACTACCTTGAAGCCGCCGATGGTATCAAAGAATTTAATGATATCATCCACTGAGGTTCCGTATTCCGGGAAATTATTTGCAGTACCGGGCTCTGCACCTGCCACGTCTTTATCTAAACCTGCACCGGATTTTACCGCAACATCCCACTCGCTGTAATCATCAATGCCAAAGTGTTCCAGAACCATCAAGGTTGTAGCGTTGCCGCAGGACCATTCCGAAGTTTGGTGGAAGGTCTTGAAATTGCTTATGATCGTCAGTTCATCATTTGATTTCATGTTATAAAAGTCAGGATTAACATAATATTTGGAATCCGGATGATCTCCTGCATTATCATAGTAGTCAGCACCACCGTATTCGTCGATATCCGATTTTGGTTCGATCATCTGCGGCTTTGCTTTTGCAGCAGCATCATTTGTGTTGCTGGCATCAGTTTTCAAAACCTGACCGGTAACGATTAAATCGGGATCTTGAATCTTGTTCGCCTTAATTAATGAATCCATTGAAACATTGAGATCCTTGGCTATTTCCCACAAGGTGTCTCCGGATTTTACGGTATAATCCCCGGCAAAAACATTACCTATGGAAAAAGTAAATACCATAACGAGAGTAAGTAAATAGATCAAAGATTTTTTCATATTCTCCTCCTTCATTGCTTTGGCAAATCATGCCATCAATTTTCTAAATATTATGAATAATGTTAATTCATTCTATCGCAATGTTCATAAAATACAATAATTAATTTGTTAAGGAATTGAAATTATTTTGCTATAACATAATATTTTGAAAATAATGCCCTAAAATAGGAAAGACCTACACGAAATAATTAATTTGGTGCAGGCCTTTTGTCAATCGATCGTTATCTTTTCTTTATTCCTTCAGCCCCATCTGCAGTCTTTTTTTCAGAATGTGAGCTTTGATCCCCTTCGCCGCTTCAACGGGATCATCACCTAACGCTACCTTGCCGCCCGTTAGTGATTCGATATCCTCTGTCAGCAGCTTGACCAGTTTCGGAGCTCCCGTGATAAATGGTGTCGGTGAAAGATGGGTATAAGCACCATAGGCGATGGCAAAGAGCGCATCAATCGTCGCTTTTTGTTCCATCCATTCCGGAGCAGTAACCGCGATCGGCAAATCCGAAACATCCACTTTCAAGTGATCTGCCAATGCTGTCACTAGCATGGACATCCTTCCCGTGTCGGTGCAGGTTCCGAAGCTCAGGACCGGTGGAATATTCAATGCCCTGCAGACGCCCTGCAAACCTTCCCCTGCAAGCTCAATGGCATCCAGATTGCACAAGCCGGCAACCTCCAGCCCATGATTGCCGCAGCCACCGGCTATCACCAGAATATCTCCTTTGATTAGTTCCTTTGTTATGCTAACCGTATTCCAGTCTTGCGGTCCGTTTCTTAATGTTGAGCAGTTGGCCAATGCAACAACTCCCTTGATCTGACCTTTTGCTATGACATCGACCAGGTTGTCCAGATTATTTCCGATGGCGTTCAAAACAGCTTCCGTAGAAAATCCGGCGATTGCTTTTGTTTTATGCTTCGGCACCAAAGACTTGATCGTTCCATGGCGTTTTTTAAAGTTTTCTATGGCAGCCTGTATGCATTTTTCGGCCATTTCATCGGCATTTTGCGGATAATAAGGCATTTCAAGATCTGTACCTGGAACACCAATTATTGTACTTACACTGATCAATGAAAACTGATATTTATCCGCATATTGCTTGATGTCAGGAGGAGAACAGTTTTCCTCCATCACGAAAGCATCTACGGTTCCTGTTGCCAGAAACGGCTCGATTGCAAGCCAGTTGCCCATCAATCCGACAAACACGTCGTCCACTTCGAACCGCTGGAGCAGCTCTTGTCCGGTTTCAATGGAGCCGACAATTCTTAAGCCTTTGGCGCCGGCTTTTTTCGCCATCTCTTGATACTCCGGTTTCTTTGCCTTTTGGAGGGTTGCAACTCCGATCCATGGTTGGTGCCCATTAAAGGCGATATTGACATAATTGGGATCCATAATGCCCAGATCCACGTCCACTTCATGAGGAGTTGGAGTGCCAAACAGGATATCCTGTGTCATTTCCAGCCCGATTTGAGCTGTATATATCGTCGATAGTCCCAGACGCAGCGCTTTCTTTGCAAGTGAGACATAATCCCCATCCACGTTGGTAAGACAGCTTGCGATGGAATTTTCCACCTCATGCTGTATCCCGGCCGGATAAATATTCAGCTCTTTCCAGATCGGTTTCCGCTTTTGCGGTGCAAACAGCTCCACCATTCGGCTGCTTTCATCGGGAGTGATTTTTAATTCATGATCAAAAAATTCCGCTAACTGAACTGCCTGCTGGTTCACGTCCTGGGTTCCGTTAATTCCGACCTTTTCACAGAGTTGCTTCAATTTGTCCTTATCGGTTATCTGAAATGGAGTTTTTCCCTCGCCGGTAGCTTTCAGTGTTCGAAAAGCTTCATAGGCATGGTGTCCATAGGTGGCTGCGCCCATGATATTCCGTATCAGCATATTTCTCATGGCCATGGCATCCGGGCCGATTCCGCACACCCCTTTCTCTGCTCCGGTCTTTTCACTGATTCTGCAAGGTCCATTTGTACAAAGCCAGCAGCTCAAACCCGCAAGACAGAAATTGCATCGGATCTTTTCCTGAGGGTCCCATCTTGAAAATACACTGGAAAGACCGTCATCCCGAATCCTTATCAGCATTTCTTCTACCGAATCATGATAGCTTACCCTCTCTCCCATCTTTTGTGATATCTTTTCCGTCATAACATCCTCCTAGAAATTTATTTATCCTAGTAGTATGTTCATTTTTCGCGCTTATATAAGGTGCGATCTTCTGTCTTTCTAAAGTAAATTTTCCTCATTGATCCGGCCGGCATGTTCCGAAATCAGAAGGTCTACAATACGGCCGTAGCTCATCGTGCCAGGCTGTGCATTTGCTTTTAAATAAGCATTATTGACCGATTTGGCAATGGACGTGAATGACGAAGCATATTTCCTGTTTTGTTCTTTTATGTAGCTTAACTGAACTCTGACCGGTTCAGGCAGCTGCTGATAGATTTCATTGAATTCCTCAACGGTAGCTTCTGTTTTCAGGGCATTTAAAGAGAAGATCAGTGCATGGAAAATCCCGCTGTATTGAAAGACCATGGATGGTGAATTTCTGCATGCCAGATAAGCGATAAATCCAGCATCGTCTTCTTTCATATATCCCTTGAAATGAGCCATCTCATGACAGATTGTATATGGGATCAAAAATGATGTCATATCGTTATTATAATTAGCCTCCATGGTAAATGGAGAAAAAATGCCTTCAATCCCCAGACTGGAAAGAGATTTCGAAAAATAGACGGGTTTCGGCTGGGGATAGTAACCCGCCAAAGACGGCTCCTGCTTTCCAAGCTGCTTCATCGTGTTCCTTGCCTGCGTTTCTATGTATGCTGTGTCGTCAACAGTCAGGATGCTGTATTCCCAATCCGGATCATTCGTCAATGCGGTAAGATCTTCCGCCAGTAAGCTACTTAATTTTATCAGGTTCTCTTTTGTTGCATCCATTACCGGTAATTTCAGCACAGTACCGATACTGTCTCTATGATAATTAATCGCGCTTGTGAGTGAATAAATCAGAACCAGACTGGCTGTGATACAGAGGAAAAACCGCAAACAGAAGGAAAGATAAGATTTTCTGAAAGAACACCGTCTTAGAAGCATCCAGAATCCTATCATCGTTATCAGGACAGCCATCAGCAGGCCTATCAGGATCCCGGCTTCAAAAAAGGAATGATTCCATGCAGAAAAAAACCTGCCGATGATTCCGGGGAAAACCGGATACACCTTGACGGCATACCATTGGGCAAAACCCTCCGTATTTCGCGATAATAATATCAAAGAAAACGATATCAATATACACGCTGCAGAAAAATAAACTGTTTTTTTAAAGGTTGTAATAAAGGAAAACTTCATGAACAAGGAATGCACCTCCGCCCTATACTACGGAACTATTGTATTTCTATCATATAGAATTTCAATCGGGGATGCATCCTCTAAAAATTGGCATTCTTCCTATTTACCACTCTTCTTATTTGGGCAATCCTTGCCGGGGACCTGCTTCGCTAATTCCTTCCCATATTCCGTTGAAAATCCAGGCTGTTTCTTTACAGCTCCAAAACTCCCGTCCACTGCACGGATCGCGGGGTTGTCTGAATTTCTCTGTGACATAGATTCTCCAGTTTTCTTTTGGACTGACAGGATCCTTTTTTGTATCAAATAACAACCCGTATAAAGAATGATCATGATGATCCCAGCGATCAAACCAGAGGTTTGACCGGAAATAAACGGCATACTGATAATGACCAAAACCATACAGAACATAACAATCCAAGTGGAATAAGGATACCATGGCATCTGACAATTCCCCGTTGGAGGACAGCCGTGTTCTTTCCGAAATCGAATATGGGTTGCCATGATCACCGCATAGGTAAACAGTAGTGCAAAGCCTCCCGAACTGATTAAAAAAAGATAGACTTGTGGAAGCAGGAGCCCCACTGCAAGACCTGACAGCATTGCCAGACCGGAAAAAATGATTCCGCGATAAGGAACATCTTTTTTGTCGATGAGCCATGGTGGTGCCTGCTTTTCGTCGGCAAGCGACCGTATCATCCTGCCCAGGCCAAACATGGAAGCAAGCATCGTTGAAATGATCGCTGTAATTAAAACGATATTGATCGCAAAACCTGCCCAACCCATCCCCCATCTTTCCAGCGCAGCCACGTAGGGACTGACATCTTCCTTTAAATCCGCTGTTGGGATCAATGGCAGTAAAACGGCAATGGATAGGATATAAAAGAATACAAGAATAAAAATCGTATAATTAATCGCCTTAGGTATCGTTTTGTGCGGATCCTTTGCTTCCGATGCTGCCAATCCTATTATTTCAAATCCGGCATAGGAAAATATTACGATCAGCATACTTCCGGCCAAGCTTGTGATTCCTCCCGGAACCAAGGGCTCTTGGAACACCGCGCCGGTACCGATGGGCTCTGTTTTTATAAATAATCCGAAAATAAGAAGAACGGCGATTACAATGAAGGATGCAATCGCCAGCAGCTTTAATCCTGCCAGCCCGCTTTCCAGCTTGCTCAGTTTATCGGCTCCCAATAGATTCAACAAGGTAACTACTATAATGATCCCGCTGCCCATAATGGAAATGGAAAGGTTCGGAAACCAGTCACGCAACAGGATGGATGCGGCTGTCGCTTCGCTGGACATTGCGAGTACCATCCCTGTCCAGTATACCCAGCCTACAACAAAGCCGGTTCCTTTTCCAAAAGCATTTGCGGCAAAGGTACGGAAGGATCCCGCGTCGGGATTTGCCACTGTCATTTCGGATAAAGCATATAGAATAAAATAGATCAATACTCCCCCAAGTATATATGATATTAAAATGGATGGTCCGGCTGCATGGATTGCCACCGAGGAACCAAGAAAAAACGAACCTCCGATCACAGTTCCGACCGCCATCATCGATAACTGCCACGCAGACAGTCCACTATGACTTTTCTCCATATGTTCTCCTTTCATAAATAAAATTGAATCCTTCTGAAACAAAATTAGTATCCCTCATTGCGGCAAAAAAAATCTGCAAAACAATATTGCGGACAATAAAGTTTTGCAGATCAAACGGTAAATTATTTTATTATGCTTTATTTCATTTCATCCTATTCTCTTCTCTGACAACCAGAACAGGCTTGTTGACATGAAGAAGAATCTTGTGGGCAACTCCGCCCATTAAAAAGTTATGTATGGCACCTTTCCCTTGAGAGCCGATAATCACCATGTCAAAATCATTTGTATTGGCATATTCGATAATTTTGTTTGCTACACTGCCTTCCAGTTTCACCGTTTCAACACGGTCACCCAGCGCAGCGAGTTTTTCCTTCCCTACTTCCAGAATATTGTTTGACATTTGATCAAACAGCTCAATAAAGTGTTCCACTACACCGGAGTTATAATTAAACATATGCTGGTGATAATCATTTACATGAAGCAGCACCACAGAGCTTCCATACACATCCGCAAATTCCTTTGCCTTTTCAATCGCCATATCAGAATGCTTTGAGCCGTCGATTGGAACAAGTATTTTTTTCATGATTTTACTCTCCTTTCACAACTTATTACAAAACAGTATCCTCAACATCAATAAGGAGGACTCTGTCCTTAAAAGAACCACGCTTTTCCCTTCTGATCAATTGAAGATAATCAATATGCATCGGTTCATATTCTTTGAGCTGCACGAGACAATCAAGCACTTCGTAAACGTCAGCCAACTCTTCCTCATTGCCGCTGATTCTGTATTCTTCAATTTCCTCAACGATCTTATCAAGCAAAGCATCATAATATTCTTTTTCGTCTAATATTCGGGAGGTGCATTTTCTGCCGCTCTCTTTGATAAGCTGTGGTATGTTATCTCTTACCAATTTATTATAGGCTCGTTTCATTGATTCCATTCCCCCTTCTTCTTTTGTATTATATTGTACCCGTATTTTTCCTCAATAAAACGGATATGTTCTATAATATGCATTATTTCTATATTCAAATCTATCTTTTTTTTAAATCTTTAAGGTGCTAATGATGATATAATAGAATAAAAGCTAAAATAAAAAACGTAAGGAGTTTATCGTGATCCTTTTAAATGCAGATAAAATAACCAAGAGCTATACAGAACAGCCCCTTTTGGAAAACATCAGTCTCAGTATCCACGAAGGCGATAAAATAGGCTTAATCGGTGTTAATGGAACCGGCAAGTCTACCCTGTTAAAAATAATAGCCGGAAAAGAAGATGCGGAAGGCGGTTCCATTACGAAAACAAATGGCGTACGGATCGGCTATCTTCCGCAGAACCCCGTTTTTCAAAAAGATTTAACCGTTCTTGAGCAAGTATTGCAGGATGTTTCTGAAAATGAACGGGAGTCCGTTGAATATGAATGTAAATCCATTCTTACAAAGCTTGGAATTACTGATTTTAATAAACCTGTTAAGCACTTGTCGGGAGGTCAAAAGAAAAGAGTTGCATTGGCAGGTGTTCTTGTAAGTCCGGTTGAAATTCTCATTTTAGATGAGCCAACCAATCACCTTGATAACGATATGGCGGACTGGCTGGAACGGTATTTGGTCAAGTATTCGGGTGCCATACTAATTGTTACTCATGATCGTTATTTTTTAGACCGTGTAACAAATAAAATAGCAGAGCTGTCAAATCAGACAATCTACACATATAACGGAAATTACACCTTTTATCTGGATACCAAAATTGCACGGGATGAAATGACATTGGCGACGGAAAGAAAGCGTTTTACTTTATACCGTTCGGAACTGGAGTGGATGAAACGGGGCGTTCGGGCCAGAGGTACCAAATCAAGATCTCGGGTAGAACGCTTTGACGAGTTAAAGAATTCGTTGTTAAAAACGAATTCCGGTAAGCTTGAGCTGCAGAGTTTAAGTTCCAGACTGGGAAAAAAGATCATCGAGCTCCATAATATTTCCAAAAGTTATGACGAACAATGTCTTATCTCTCATTTTGAGTATATCATACTGCGAAATGATCGGATCGGTATCATCGGGCCGAATGGCTATGGGAAATCGACCCTTTTAAAAATGATTATGGGGGAAGTTCTTCCCGATGAAGGTACAATCGAAATTGGGGACACGGTAAAAATTGGGTACTATTCTCAAGAAAATGAAGGAATGGATTTATCGCTTCGTGTCATTGATTATATCCAGGCGGTTGCCTATCAGATCGCCACCCCGGATGGCACCTTGTCCGCTTCACAAATGCTTGAGCGCTTTTTATTTCCTTCCTCAACACATTCCACTGTATTAGGAAGGCTTTCCGGCGGAGAACGCAAAAGATTGTATTTGCTTAAAGTTCTTATGGAAGCTCCAAATGTGCTTCTTTTTGACGAGCCGACCAACGATTTAGACATTCAAACCTTAAGCATTCTGGAAGACTATTTAGATGGTTTCCCCGGAGCCGTTCTTGTCGTTTCCCATGACCGTTACTTTTTAGACCGGGTTGTTCAAAGGATTTTTTCTTTAGAAGGAAACGGTTCGATTGGTCATTATCCGGGTGGTTACACCGATTATTCAGAAATTCATCAATTCGAGGAAAAAGAACGCCTGGAACTTGAAAAATTGAATCAGCAAATCAATAAGAAACCATCCCTGAATCCGGATACACAAACGGACAGACAAAATAATAACCAAAAGAGTACCAAATTGAAGTTCGCATATAAAGAGCAGCGGGAATTCGAAACGATTGATGAAGATATTGCTGCCTTGGAGCAACAGCTTACCGAACTGGAACTGCAGATATCGAATGAGACTTCAGATTATGAGTGTTTGCAAGAGCTGCTGAAACAACAACAGACTTTCGACGAAGCATTGTCATTGAAAATGGATCGATGGGTTTATTTAAATGACTTAGCTGATAAAATAAACAATTAATAAATATCATGAAAAAACCCCGATGCTCGGGGTTTTGATGTTGATAAGATTAAATTTCCGCTTCATCCGGTCCTTTTGGTTTATACTCGATCAGGCAAACGCATTCAATATGCTTCGTAAACGGGAAATTGTCAAATGCTTTGATAGTCTTCAACTGATAGCCATAATATTGCATAAAGCTTAGATTTTCAACGAGACCCTTGGAATTACAGGAGATGTATACGATTTGCTTAACCCTATCGTTAAGTATTTTTTCAAGCGCCTTCGGATGAATCCATACTCTGGGCGGATCAAGCACGATTACATCCGGAGCATTGTCAAGCTGATCTAACACTTCAAGTACATCTCCGGCAATAAATTCGCAGTTACTCAGTCCGTTCATTCTGGCATTTTCCTTCGCTGCTTCCACTGCCTCTTCCACGATCTCGACACCAATCGCTTTTTTCGCTCTGAGTGCTAAAGTCTGAGTGATCGTACCGGTACCGCAGTATAAATCGAAGACAGTTTTTCCATCAAGGTCTTTGATCTGTGAAATTGCTTCTGTGTAAAGCTTTTCAACCGCGAGAATATTCGTCTGAAAAAATGAGAAAGCACTGACTTTAAATTTAAGGGTCATGATCTCTTCCATATAATAATCCCGGCCCCAAATGGTATCCATCTGATCGCAATAAACAAAATCTGCAACATTGTCATTGACCGTGTGCAAAATGCCGACGAGCTTATTTTGAAGCGGCAGCGCACGGATCATTCCGGCAAATTCCTCTCCGTCAAATTCACGCTGTGAGGACGTCACAGCATTAACCAGAAGCTCTCGCGTATGCTCCCCTTTTCGGATAATGAGATTCCGCATCAGACCGACATGAGTTTTTTTATGATAGTAATCATATCCCTTCCGCATGCAAAAATCCAGGGTTGCTTTCAGAATCACATTGAAATCGGGATCGACCAGCTGACATTCATCAACGGTAACAACTGACATAAAACGACCTTTTTTATGCATTCCAAGGGTCATTTCACCATTCTTGATTTCGTCACCGAAGGTGTATTCCATTTTATTCCGATAAGCGGTGCGTTTTGGGCTTCCCTCGATGCCCAGATATTTTTCATAGTTGACTTTTTTTTCATCCAGAAGTCTAAGGACTTCCTTGCCTTTCAAAATGATCTGGTCCTGGTACGGTATTTCCTGATAGATACAGCCCCCGCAGCCTTCGTTATGCTTGCAGATTTCCATTGTTGCCTCCAATTGCCCTATTTTTTATTTAAGTCATCCAATTTTCTTAAGTCGTATGGAGTCTCCTGATACACGTAATTCAGCCAGTTAGCGAAGAACAGGTTCCCATTTCCGCTCCATTTTACGACGATACCCTTGGACGGATTATCCTCTTTGAAGTAATCCCTTGGTACATCAATTTTTAAACCTTTATTGATATCTCTTTCATATTCGAGTTTTAAAGTCTCTCGATCATATTCCATATGTCCCTGAACGAAAATCCTTCTCTTGTCTCTTGTTGAAATTATATGAGGCCCGGTGGTTTCTGATTCGGCTAATATCTTCAGTTCATGAATTTTTTGGATATCTTCTTTCCTGATTTGCGTATGTCTGGAATGAGGTGCATAAAACTCCTCATCAAAGCCTCTGGTCAGCTCCGATTTCTTATCCTTCAGCTCATGCTTGAAAACACCAAAGAGCTTTTCCGGCATGATAAACTTATTGATTCCATAATGATAATAGAGAGCAGCCTGAGCTCCCCAGCAGATATGTAATGTACTGAAGACATTGGATTTCGTATATTCAAAGATTTCCGACAGTTCCTTCCAATAGTCCACTTCTTCAAAGGGAAGGAATTCCACCGGAGCGCCTGTGATGATCATGCCGTCAAACCGCTGATTTTTGATTTCTTCAAAGGTTTTATAAAAATTGTCCAAATGAAGCTTATCCGTATTTTTTGAATCATGGGAATCCATGGTCAAAAGCTGAAGATCCACTTGAAGCGGCGTATTCGCAAGCATTCTGATCAGTTGTGTCTCCGTAACCTCTTTCGTAGGCATCAGATTAACAATTGCAATGCGCAGCGGTCTGATATCCTGTGTGGAAGCTCTCTGCTCATTCATGACAAAGACATTTTCTTCTTTTAACGTTTTATATGCGGGTAAACCCTTCGGTATTAAAATAGGCATCTTCTATTCTCCTTTGCTATTTTACTGCTAAAACTTTCCGTATTTATCATAAAACTCTTTCTTGAAATCCAAAAATCTTTCTTCTTCAATTGCCTTTCGCATTCCACCCATCAGGTGGATCAAAAAGTACAGATTATGATTGGTCAGCAGCATGGAAGATAATATTTCATTGGATTTAAATAAATGTCGCAGATATGCTTTTGAAAAATTTCTGCATGTATAACAATCACATTCCGGATCCAGTGCAGTAAAATCTCTTTCATATGCAGCATTTTTTATGACAACTCTCCCATGGGAAGTCATTGCCGTTCCGTTTCTTGCAATTCTGGTAGGCAAAACACAGTCGAACATATCTACGCCCCGTTCCACCCCTTCGAAGAGGTAGTCGGGGCTTCCCACACCCATAAGGTATCTTGGTTTGTCGGTCGGAAGATAATCAACACAATAATCCAGGACTTCATACATCAGTTCCTTAGGCTCTCCGACACTCAATCCCCCGATGGCATAACCCGGAAGATCCAATTCCACGATTTCCATGGCGCTTTGATATCGAAGGTCCTGATACATCCCGCCCTGCATGATCCCAAACAGAGACTGGATTTCCGTATTTGTATGCGCTTCCTTGCAGCGTGCGAGCCATCTGGTGGTTCTCTCAAGAGAATTCTTCACATAACTGCGGTCTGCAGGATAGGGAGCACATTCGTCAAATGCCATCATGATGTCGGAGCCCAAAGCATTCTGTACCTCTATGGATTTCTCCGGTGAAAGCATATGCTTGGAACCGTCGATATGGGAACGAAATTCCACGCCTTCTTCCGTTATTTTACGCAGATCCCCAAGGCTGAAAACCTGAAAACCGCCGCTGTCGGTCAGGATAGCCCTGTCCCAGTTCATAAATTTATGGAGTCCGCCGGCTTCCTTTATAATTTGATGACCCGGTCTCAGATAAAGATGATAGGTATTGGAAAGAATGATCTGTGCTCCCATCTCCTTCACTTCGTCGGGACGCATCGCCTTAACGGTTGCCGCCGTTCCCACAGGCATAAAGACAGGTGTCTCGATACTTCCGTGGGGAGTATGAACCCTGCCTCTTCTTGCCCTTGATTTTTGATCCGTCTTTATTAATTCATAGGTTACTGCTGCCATTTTTACCTCATATTATTTCTATAGTATCAGCATCGCATCTCCATAACTGAAGAAGCGATACTTCTGTTCTACTGCTTCCTTATATACCGCCAGGATATTCTCTCTATTATACAATGCAGATACAAGCATTAGCAAGGTTGATTTTGGCAGATGGAAATTGGTGATCAAGCTGTCGATGACCTTGAAACGATAGCCCGGGTAGATGAAAATATCCGTATTACCACGGCCTGCAATCACAGTTCCGTCTGCCGCTGCCGCACTTTCCACCGTCCTTGTGGAAGTGGTGCCTACTGAGATGATTCTTCCGCCTGCTATTTTTGTTTCATTGATGATGGCAGCATTCTCCTCGTCGATTTCATACTCTTCAAAATGCATCTTGTGTTCTTCAATGGTTTCACATTTTACGGGGCGGAAAGTCCCGATTCCCACATGCAGGGTCACGTATGCGATTCTTACTCCTTTTTGCCTTGCCTTTTCCATCAGTTCTTCTGTAAAATGAAGGCCTGCCGTCGGAGCTGCCACAGACCCTTCTTCTTTGCAATAAACGGTTTGATACCGTTCCTTATCTTCTTCGTCACTGTCCCTTTCTATATAGGGAGGAAGCGGAATTTTGCCGATCCGGTCCAGGAGCTCATGAAAATCTCCTTCATATTCAAAACGAACGATTCTTGTGCCGCCTTCGCCATGTTCTATGATCTTTGCCGACAATTCTCCGTCTTCCGCAAAAGAAACCCGGTCACCGACATGCAATTTCTTGCCGGGTCGGACCATGGCTTCCCAAATATCGTCTTTTATCCTCTTGATCAATAAAAATTCAACCTTCGCTCCGGTTATTTCCTTTACTCCGAACAATCTGGCAGGAATCACCTTTGAATTGTTCATAATCAGGCAGTCACCCGGATCTAAGTACTCCAAAATATCATAAAAATGCCGGTGTTCCAGCTTGTCTGTATTCCGGTCGACCACCAGAAGCCGCGATTGATCTCGCTTATCTGCAGGATGCTGCGCGATCTGTTCTTCCGGCAAATAATAATCAAAATCGTTTATATGCATATATTATAACCTCTTATTTTTTCTATTTCATCTAGTTTAACTCGATATCCGTATAGTAATACTTCAAAATTTCATCATATGTAAATCCCTGTTTTGCCATCTCAACAGCACTGTCCTGCGGCATTCCCACTCCGTGTCCATAACCGTAGCCGCTGAAAGTTGCTGTTCCACCCGTAACGATTTCCGATCCCGTTGTCACCCCGACTAACGGAATCATTGACGCCCCGTTAGACCCAAAAATCCCAACACGTTCCGTTTTGGTTATCGTTCCATTTCCTGATACCAGATAAAGATCGGCTTCTGCACTTACTGCCGTGATTCCGTTGCTTATTTTCCACATAGAAGAACCGGCTGCACCTTCAATATAACTGTCTCCCAGCTGAAAGATCAGCGACTTGATGATCGTTGAACCTAGTACATTCCGGATCTTTTCCTTTTGAAGCGTAACGGTCGAGTTGTTGCCGACGATCTGCAGTACACAAACTGCTCCGGTACTGTTTCTGGCTTTGATGGCAATGGATTGGATCGTTCCGGGACTGTATCCGGAAGCTTCCAGTTTCTGTTTGACGGTATCAAACGAAAGGCTTGTACTCCATGGATAGCTTGGGCTAAACTCATCCTTGATCGATCTTAGATATGGATGGCGATAGGTCCAGACATCCTCCGAATTTTGTGTATAACCGCCGCTGTTTTTAAAATAGAAAGCTGTTACTGCTGCTCCATTGCTGTAAATCATTTGACCCCTGGTATCGTCTGTCGCTTCGACAGTAGAAGGATATTCACCGGAATAACCTTTATATACCTGACAGTGAGTCGTAGAGCAAAGATCAAAACCGTCCGCGGAATGCTTTCCGAGATTTAATTCGCCGAAGCTTCTGGCCGCCACCGCTTGGGCTTTTAAAGCCTCGATGGGATTTGTATAATATAGTTCGGAATTTAAAACGCCGTAAACATAATGTTCCAACGTGATGTAATTGATCACAGCAATGGTGCCGTCTGTCTTTGCAAGAAGCATGATACCGTCTCGATATGGAGTATCCTCAAAATAAAGAATACCGTCCTCTGCATAATCAGCCGGCATGATACATCCGTAAGAGCCCAGATCAGACGACAGAAGCGTTCCGTTTTCATCCCTGATCACAATGGCGCCGTTTTCATTGGTTATAACAAGCTTCGAATAGGCCGGCAAAGGCATTCCCTCAATAAAGCTTCTGTCTTGCGTTGTCCCGAGGATAAAACCATCTTCCGCTTCTATCGTGCAGGAAGCAACAGAGCCGCTTCCAAATTTCAATCCCACTTTGACATAATCGTCCTGCGCAGCTGCTGCCGCTTCGAAAGTCGTTAAAAATGGCAGCAGCAGAAAGGTAAACATAATAATAATGATTGTTCTGTTTCTGTTTTTCATTCAGACACCCTGTCCTTCGGATTTTCAAGCCCCAAGTGCTGATATGCCAAATGAGAAGCGACTCTGCCTTTTTGTGTCCGATGCAGAAAACCCGCCTGAATCAAATACGGTTCGTAAACATCTTCTATCGTTACCCGTTCTTCTCCGATGGCGGCGGAAATCGTTTCAATCCCAACCGGTCCGCCGTTGAACCGTTCAATGATCACTTTCAGAATTTCACGATCCAGACCCTCCAGACCTTCTTTATCGATGCCCAAAGAATGTAAGGTTTTATCTGTGATTTCAATGTCAATCACACCGGTACCTTTTACCTGGCTGAAATCCCTTACTCTTTTCAGCAATCTGTTTGCTACCCTTGGGGTTCCTCTGGATCTTCGCGCCAACTCCGTCGTGGATTCATCATCAATGCCGATATTTAAAATTTCTGAGGAACGCTTGATGATTTTTTTTAATTCATCAATATTATACATTTCAAATTTGTTAATAACCCCGAAGCGGTCTCTTAAAGGTGCAGAAAGACTTCCGGCTCGTGTTGTTGCTCCAATCAGAGTGAACTTTGATAAGTCAAGCCGTATTGACCTTGCAGACGGACCCTTTCCAATGATGATATCCAACGCATAATCTTCCATTGCAGAATACAAAACTTCTTCCACAGATCGGTTTAACCGATGTATTTCATCAATGAATAATACGTCATTGTCATTCAGGTTCGTAAGGATAGCGGCGAGATCACCGGCACGTGCTATTGCAGGACCGGAAGTGATTCTCAAATCAACACCAAGCTCGTTTGCAATGATTCCTGCAAGTGTCGTCTTGCCAAGTCCCGGCGGTCCGTAAAAAAGGACATGGTCGAGGGGTTCCTTCCTCATTTGCGCAGCATCAATAAATACTTTCAGATTTTCGGTAACCGCTTTTTGACCGATATACTCCGTAAGTCTCTTCGGCCGTAGGCTCAGCTCCATGATCTCTTCTTCTTCGTTCAGATTTGATGCTGTGATTCTTTCCTCAAAATCCATCCCTTTATCTTCCTATTCCTTTCAATGCCTTCTTTATATATTCTTCCGCAGATAAATTATCTTCTGTGATTCCCGCAAGCGCACTTACGGCTTCGCTTTTGCTGTAGCCGAGGCTGATAAGACCGTTAATCGCTTCTGTTTTGCCGGAGTCGGCTACTACTTTTTCGGCAGCTTCCGCCAGTCCTCCAACCGCTCCCATTTTGTCTTTCAATTCAAGTGTGATTCTTTGCGCGATTTTCTTACCGATTCCGTTCGCTTTTGTCAGTGTTGCTGCATCGTCGAACACAATCGCTTTTTTGATTTGTCCCACGGGCATGGAAGAAAGGATTGCCATAGCCGCTTTTGCCCCTACTCCGTTGACCGTCATCAGCTTCCGGAAAAGGTCCAGTGCTTCCTTGTCATGGAAGCCGTAGATACTGACATCATCCTCACGGACGATCATTGCGGTATAGATCAAAACGGTTTCCTTGCTGTCAGCTAAATAGACCGACGAATTGTCCGGCACATAGACCTCATAGCCGATCCCGTTCGCTTCAATTACAACACCACCCTCAAATTTCATGGTTATATTTCCTTTGATATAATGGAACATTCTCGTCTCCTTAAATCTATTTAGGGCTTACTGAACAATTCGAAAATGAACTATTCACAATGATTCTAACTATTTTCGAATTCATTAAGTGCAAGGTTTTTCATCAAATGAGCCAAAAACCCTTGCACTTAATGGGCAGGTAATCAAGAAACATTAGCCACCTGCCGTTCAGTGCGCCGATAAAGAGGGGCTATCCGCTGCCAAAACCAGTGATTTATTATGTTTTTGGCTGCGTTCGCCGGATGAAATCCGGCATGAACAACCCCTTTTTCTATTTTTGTGGGTTGCCATTTTGCCACAGCTTTAGCTGTAATGGCAAAACGGACAGCGTAGCAAGCACAGCTTGCGTAGGAGTTCCATTTATGGAACGTTGTTCAGTAGCCCCTATTTATACTTTTCCAATTTTTTTAAATGACCCGCACTATGCCCATGGCAAATTGCTGCAGCCAGTGCGTCGGCCGTGTCATCGGGTTTCGGCACCTCATTGAGGTTCAGAATCGTTTTCACCATTGCTTGAACCTGTTTCTTTTCCGCTCTTCCGTAGCCAACAAGGCCCTGTTTGATTTGAAGCGGCGTGTATTCCCGGATTTCCAACCCGGAATTCGCACATGCGAGAATGACTACTCCACGGGCTTGTCCGACTTGTATTACTGTCTTCGAGTTGGTGTTAAAAAATAATTCTTCAATCGAAACCACATCCGGTTCATATTCTTGTATGATCTCCATGATTTGGGTATAAAGATGTTTCAGCCGGTCGGGCATTTCCATTTTAGAATCCGTCGTTACTGCACCATATCCGCAGACGGAAAAATGGTTCCCCTTCATATCTATAATTCCATAACCGAGAATTGCATATCCCGGGTCAATTCCTAATATTCTCATCGTAAACTCCGAATCAATTTATTATACCATAGTTGCCTGATGATGCCAATTTCAGTACGGTTACATTTTATCATAAAAAACATATGTTTGTCTATGTTCTTTCAAGGAGCTTCAAGATATTGTAAATTACATTTCTTTTTAGTTGATAAGAATATCCGTTGTGTTATAATAATTATAATTATAATTTAATAATTATACATTGTGAAAGGAAGTGCAGCATGAGATATTCAAGACAAAATAAGATACTTGATATTATTAATACGCACGAAGTCGAGACCCAGGAAAGATTAGTTACGCTTTTAAGAAAAAGCGGCTATAAGGTTACCCAGGCTACCATTTCCCGAGACATCAAAGAGCTGCAGCTTGTTAAAACCCTTTCTTCTTCAGGAAAATATAAATATACCGTCGGTGCCAGCATTGATCAGCCAGTCTCTGACCGTTTTGTCAAGATATTCAAGGAAACAATTCAAACGGTTGTTTCTTCCGGAAATATAATTGTAGTGAAAACATTAAGTGGTTGTGCATCCGCAGCCGGAGAAGCCATCGATACGTTGAATTTTCCAAACGTGGTTGGCTCCATTGCCGGAGACAATACCCTCTTTCTTGTCGTAAACGACCCTGCCAACGTGCCTTCACTGGTAAGCCGGTTTAATGAAATGATAAAATAGTACGACGAAAATCTACAAAATGTTAAGGAGAAAAGCATGATTTCTCATATCCGTATTAAAGATTTTGCAATTATTGATACCGTTGAGCTTGATTTTCATGATGGTTTAAATATTATAACAGGAGAAACCGGTGCCGGAAAATCGATCATCATTGAAGCAGTAAGCCTTGCTTTAGGAAGCAGAGCAGATACTGCTTTTATTCGCTCCGGGAAGGATAAGGCCATCGTCCAGATGGTTGCTGATTTGGATGGTGAGGATTATATCATTACCCGGGAGCTCACTGCCAATGGGAAGAACGTGTGTAAGATAAACGATGAGATTGTTTCTCTTTCCCAGCTTTCCAAACTCTGCAAACGAATTGCAGATGTCCACGGGCAGTACGACCATCAGTCTCTTTTGAATCCCGAAAATCATTTGAAACTCATCGACACCTATCATGATAAAGATATTTCACCGGTTAGAGAGCAAGTAACAGAATTGTTCCAGAGATACTCAGATACAAAGCATGAGCTTGCTTCTCTATTGTCCAACCAGGCAGATGCAGAACGAAAACGTGATTTTATGAGCTTTGAGCTTTCCGAAATCAACTCGGCGAAACCTTATTCCGGTGAAGATGAAGAATTATTTCAAAAGTTGAATCTACTTCAAAACAGTGAAAAAATTTACCAAAATCTTTCCAATATATATGAACTCCTTTATGAAGCTTCTCCTTCCGCCACAGACAGCATCGGAAAAAGTCTGCATATGCTCCAGGAAATCTGCAGTTTTTCCGACGAAATCAACGCATTTCATGAAGGTCTTTCCGATGTTTATTATAAAATAGAAGACACAATTTCTGAGATCAGAAAATTTAAAGATGGAATCTCTTTCTCACCGGAAGTCCTGGAAGATGCCGTCAACCGAATAAATACTCTGGATAGTTTAAAGCGAAAATACGGCGGTTCCATTGAAAAGGTTCTGGAATACAGAGAAAAGATCACGCTCGAACTGGAAAAAATTGAGAATATTGATTCCATAAGGGACAGGCTGACGCAAGAGCTTTCGGAATATGAAAATAGGCTTGGAGATGCAAGTAATGAGCTTTCGGTACTCCGCAAAAAATCAGCAAGGGATATCGAAGCTCGGGTCAATGAAGAATTAAAAGAATTGAATTTTAAAGACACCTGTTTCAATGTTTTCTTTTATGATCAGGATAGCGGAAAATCAAACTTTTCTGCAAACGGTACGGACCGGATCGAATTTCTGATCACTACAAATAAGGGTGAAGCGCCGAAGCCTCTGGTCAAGATCGCTTCAGGCGGTGAAATATCCAGAATTATGCTGGCTTTCAAACAGATCATCGGCGATTTTGACCGGATACCAACCATGATCTTTGATGAAATCGATGTTGGGATCAGCGGAATCACCGCCAGCATCGTCGGAAAAAAGCTTTTCGATATTTCCAAACGCCATCAGATCATCTGCATTACCCATCTGCCTCAAATAGCTGCCTTTGGTGATTATCATTATAAAATAGACAAAGAGGAAGTAAACGGAGTCACCCATACGATCGTCAGCCCCCTTGATCATATGGAAAAGGTCAATGAAATTGCAAGACTTTTAGGAGGTATCAATATTACCGATACTACCTTGAAAAGCGCGGAGGAACTGATCAGGCTTTCAAAGGATCAATAAACGGCAAAATAAACTATTTGTGAAATCGAGTAGGGGGAAATTGATTCCCCCTCTCACACCACCTAGCATGCCGTTCG
>CAZTEH010000021.1:0-46071 GCA_964612345.1 uncultured Oscillospiraceae bacterium
TCGATATTTTCAATGGCTTCCTCCAAAGTTACCGACGGCTTCATGATGGTTTCTTTAAACGGGTAAAGATTGATTGCCACGATGTCAATGGTCTCTATTTTAAGATCAGCAAGCTGCTTCATATGCTCCGGTTTTTCACGCATTGCAAGGATTCCGCCATGAACTGCCGGATGCAGTGTTTTTACTCTCCCGTCTAAACATTCCGGGAATCCGGTCACGTCGGAGATACCGATTACGTCAACGCCATTGTCCCTTAACCTTGTTGCGGTACCGCCTGTGGAGATTATTTTCACGCCAAGCCGGTTAAGCTCCTGGGCAAATTCTACAATTCCAGTCTTATCCGACACGCTGATCAGTGCTCTCATTTTTATTCCTCCTCTGGTTCTTATGTAAATATAATTTATATCTTTCCATCACAAAACAATTTAATTGCCTCCGGTAAAATCCGATGTTCCACCGTCAGAACTCTGGCAGCCAGAATGTCTTCCGTATCTCCCTGCTCAACAGGAACCTTTTCCTGCAAGATAATTTTGCCTGTATCGACCCCTTCATCTACGAAATGGACCGTTGCACCGCTTTCTGTTTCTCCGCCTTCCAGGACAGCCCTATGAATACGTTTTCCGTAATATCCTTTTCCGCAATATTTGGGGATCAGGGCAGGGTGGATATTGATGATCCGGTTTCGATAAGCTTCAATGAGTTCCGGATCAAGAATATTCATATATCCCGCCAATACGATCAGGTCCGTATCTTTCTCCCGAAGCTTCTGCAAAATCATGCCGTACCGCTCCTTTTCCCCCGGAAATTGCTCCTTATCGATGCAGATGCCGGGAATTCCGGCTTTTTCAGCACGCTCCAGCGCATATGCGTCGCAGCTGCCGGATATGACCTGCACGATCTTTGCCTTGTCCAGATAGCCGTTTTCGATATGATCGATGATCGACTGGAGGTTTGTTCCTCCGCCGGAAACAAGTACGGTGATATTCACTCTATCTTTCATCATGTAATTGAAACTCCTTGACCTTTTACGATTTCCCCGATTACTTCGGCTTTCTCTCCGGCCTTCTGAAGTGCAGTGAGGACGGCATCCTTTTTGTCTTCGTCCACCACCATCATCATACCAATTCCCATATTAAAGGTTGAGAACATTTCTTTCAATTCAATATTCCCATTTTGTTTAATGTATTGAAAGATCGGTGATATCCTCCAGCTTCCCAGACGGATATTGACGCCCAATCCTTTCGGCAGGATCCTCGGGATGTTTTCATAAAAACCGCCTCCGGTGATATGCACGATTCCATTCACTTCACTCTTCTCAAAAACTGCATTGCATGCCTTCGCATAAATTTTCGTAGGAGTGATCAGTGCTTCTCCAAGGGTTGTTCCCAGCTCATTGATATTATCTTCCGGCGACATTCCCAGTCGATCAAAAAACAACTTTCTTACAAGGGAATACCCGTTGCTGTGGATTCCGCTTGACGAGATACCGATCACCACATTGCCCTCTTTGATCTTCGAGCCGTCGATCATTTTCTTTCTGTCTACAACACCAACGGCAAAGCCGGCCATATCATATTCTCCATCGGAGTAGAAATCTGGCATTTCGGCAGTTTCCCCGCCGACAAGGGCACATCCCGCCTGCACGCAGCCGTCTGCAATACCCTTTACAATATCCGCGATCTTTTCTGCTTCTACCTTTCCCGTTGCAATATAATCGAGAAAAAACAATGGTTTTGCTCCCTGGCAAAGAATATCGTTGACACACATGGCAACACAATCCTGTCCTACCGTATCATGCTTATCCATAAGAAACGCCAGCTTTAATTTTGTTCCGACACCGTCGGTGCCTGATACCAAAACCGGTTCTTCCATATCTTTCACATCGAGTCGAAACAGACTTCCGAAGCCGCCCAGCCCGGTCAATACGTTTTCATTAAAGGTTTTCTTTACATGAGGCTTCATCAGGGAAACCGCCCGTTCCCCCTCCTTTGTATCTACTCCGGCATCCTTATATGTTAATTTTTTTTCCTTCATATCGTATTTCTCCTTTTCTTTATCCGTTCGCCTTCCCATTGGTTCTGGCCGCTCCATCGGGAAGCGGCATCGGGTAAGCTCCGTTAAAGCATGCTACGCAGACGTTGCCGCTGCCAAGGTTTATGGATTCCAGCAGACCTTCCACGCTGAGATATCCCAGACTGTCTGCACCGATCATCTTTCTGATTTCATCGACTGTATGATTTGCAGCGACCAGTTTATCCGGGTTTGGAGTGTCGATTCCGAAATGGCAGGAGTGGGTCACCGGAGGTGAGCACACGCGAACATGCACTTCCGCAGCTCCTGCATCCTTGAGCATCTTCACGATCTTACCGCTGGTGGTGCCTCTTACAATGGAATCGTCGACCATAACGATCCGTTTTCCCTTTACGTTGTCCTTGAGAACGTTCAGCTTCAATCTTACGCTCAGCTCTCTCATTCTCTGGTCGGGCTGGATAAAGGTTCTTCCCACATATCTGTTTTTGATCAGACCCTCTCCGAAAGGAATTCCCGATTGCTCCGCATAACCAATGGCTGCTACCGTTCCCGAGTCGGGAACTGCGATTACCATATCTGCCGCGACGGGATGTTCTTTTGCCAGCATCCTTCCCGCCTGGCTTCTTGCCATGTAAACGCTTCTGCCGTCGATATCGCTGTCGGGTCTTGCCAGATAAACATATTCAAAGGAGCAGATCTGTTTCTTCTCCCCTTTGCTGTATCGCATGGATTTCAATTCGTGATCCTCGATGACAATAATTTCGCCGGGTTCCACATCACGGACAAATTCTGCACGGAGCAGCGGAAAAATGCAGCTTTCCGAAGACAGCACATAGCCATCCTTGGTTCTGCCGATGCAGAGAGGCCGTATACCGTTGGGATCCCTTACCCCGATCAGCTTGTTTCCGCTGGTGATCACGAGTGCATAAGCACCCTTGATTAATTCCAGAGTTTTCACAATAGACTCCTCGATTGTGTTATCCCTTATATAGCGGGCAATCAAAGCCGCAATGATTTCCGAGTCGATGGTGGTCTGAAAGATGACTCCTCTGTCCTGCATCTCTTCTCTTAACGATTCTGCGTTGATCAAATTTCCGTTATGGGCAAGGGCAAGGCTTCCACCCTTGTGGTAAACAACCAGAGGCATCGCGTTGACTGCATGGCTTTCTCCGGAAGTGGAATATCTCACGTGTCCGATGGAAATATCTCCTTGCAGTCTTCCGATTATTTCATCATTAAAAACCTCCTGAACAAGACCCATCTCTTTATAATATTGTATCTTGCCATCCTTGTTGGAAGCGATTCCCGCACTTTCCTGTCCTCTGTGCTGCAGCGAATGGAGGCCGAAGTAGACCGCTCTCGCAATATCCACTTTGCCAGGGGCGTATACGCCCACCACGCCGCATTCATCGAAAACCTTATCTTCTTCCAATGCCCGAAGTTCTTTATTGATATCAAATTCACTGTACATTTTGTGTCTCCTACTTTTTAATTCTTGCAAGCACTTCCTGATAAGTCTCTTCTACTTTTCCCAGATCTCTCCGGAATCTGTCCTTGTCCATTTTCTCGTTGGTCTTCACATCCCATAATCTGCAGGTATCCGGAGAAATTTCATCAGCAAGGATGATTTCTCCATCGCAGAGACCGAATTCGATTTTAAAGTCGACGAGCTTCAATCCTCTCTCCAGGAAAAATTCTTTCAATGCATCATTGACTGCATAAGCATATTTCTTTACGGTTGCCAGCTGCTCTTCCGTTGCAAGCTCCAATGCGAGAATGTGATCGTCATTGATCAGAGGATCACCAAGCGCATCGTCCTTATAGGAAAATTCCAGTACCGTTTTAGCGAGTGGTCTGCCCTCTTCCACTCCATATCTCTTTGAAAAAGAACCGGCCGCAACATTCCTGATAATGACCTCCAGCGGCAGGATCCTGACTGCCTTAACCAGAGTTTCCCTGTCGCTCAGCAGCTTTATCATATGGGTTGGAATCCCCTTCTTTTCCAGCATCTCAAAGATGATAGCCGACATGGTATTATTCACAACACCCTTATCAACGATGGTGCCTTTCTTTTCTCCGTTAAATGCTGTCGCATCGTCCTTATAGTCAACAATATATTGCTTTGGGTCATCGGTTCGGAAAACCTTCTTCGCTTTGCCCTCATAAATCATATCTAACTTTTCCATTTTGTATCCTCCTTTTCGGGTTTGCTTTGGCAGTTTTGACGTATTATCCTCTTCCGTTACTTATGATGGTGGTGCAGCCGAAAGAGGATAATACCTAAACCGCAGATTATTTTCTATAACATGAATTCCAATTGCTTGAAATCTGTTAAGCGTATGATCGAGTGAAATTAAATATATCAGCTACCGGTTCAGTTCCTGATCTTGCTTGACGACGTCTGCTTCCATCTTCACTTTGTATTTCTTCATTTTTTCTCTCAGCTCCGGATATTTCACGGACAGAATCTGGATCGCCAGCAGCGCAGCATTTTCCGCTCCGTCTATGGCAACTGTGGCTACAGGAACTCCCTTTGGCATCTGTACCATGGATAGCAGGGAATCCAAGCCATCCAGTGTGGAAGACTTGATGGGCAGTCCGATAATCGGCATTGCGGTATAGGCCGCCAATACCCCTCCAAGATGTGCAGCTTTACCCGCTGCTGCAATCATTACTTCAATCCCGTTTTCTTCTGCCTCCGAAGCAAATTTCTCTGCGATCCTCGGAGTCCTGTGCGCTGAAATAATTCTCGTTTCAAAATCTACGCCGAATTCCTTAAAAACGGATTCTGCTCTTTCCACAACCGGATAATCCGATTTACTCCCCATTACGATAGCTGCTTTCATATTAAAACCTCCTTTAACATTCTGCCCGACGCCTTGGCGTCGCATGGCAGAATTTATGCTGAAAAATCACAAATCTTCGATTCGTAGATTTTTGTCGTAGTTATTGTAGCCGGCCGAACCGGCTTTCCTTATTTGATAAAGTAAGCGGTGCCCGCTTCAAATATCTTCTGATCGCTGTTTCCCAGGACATTCTTGTACAGATTTCTTCCGATTCTTTCGGAATGTGCCATTTTACCGAATACTCTGCCGTCCGGGGAAGTGATCCCTTCGATGGCCATTATGGATTCGTTCGGATTGTACGCCGTCTCCATGCTCGGATTTCCGGCAAGATCTACATATTGAGTCGCAATCTGCCCGTTTTCAATGAGCTGGCTGATGATCTCATCCGTTGCAATGAACCTGCCCTCTCCATGGGAAACCGGAATGGTATGGATGTCACCCACCTCTGTATTGGCAAGCCATGGCGATTTTACCGATGCGATCCTGGTTCTTACCAAACAGGAAGCATGCCTTCCGATCCGGTTATAGGTCAGTGTCGGATTCGCTTCATCGGGCTCGGTTATCGTGCCATAAGGAACGAGTCCCAGTTTGATGAGCGCCTGGAATCCGTTGCATATCCCCAGCATGAGTCCGTCTCTGTTTTTTAATAGATCTTCTACCGCTTCCCGGACTGCCGGATTACGGAATACCGCGGTGATGAATTTCGCCGAGCCGTCCGGTTCGTCTCCGCCGCTGAAGCCGCCCGGAATCATGATGATCTGGCTGTTTCTGATTTTGCGAACCATCTCATCAATGGATTCAATAAGCTCCGCCTGTTTTAAGTTTCTTAATATCTGGATGTCCGCCGCTGCGCCTGCCTTATCAAAAGCACGCTTGGAGTCCATCTCACAGTTCGTTCCCGGGAAAGCCGGAATGAATACCCTCGGTTTTGCAATTTTGACCGCCGGTGCATGGATCGATCTTTCCGTATATGAGATTGTCTTTGGCTGCTCCGCGGCGGCCTCCGACTGAATCTTTCTCTTTGTCGGAAACACTCCCTCCAGCGGTCCGGTCCATTTCTTAATGATTTCATCCAGAGTGACCGCAAGCGGTTCCCCGATGGATTTTCCATTATCGTTTCGCTGAACGGTCAGTTTTTTATGGTCTGCGGTTTTTCCGATTACTTTATATTGAGTTCCCTTGAATAGCTCTTCCACATTTTCATTTCCTGCTATTTCAAGTATCAGCGCGCCATAATCAGCGTTCTGCAGTTCTTTCTCCGTGACGTATTCCAACTCGGCTCCGATCTTATTTCCAACTGCCATTTTGACCAGTGAAATAAAGAGGCCTCCTCTTCCCACTGTGTTTGCGGACAGGAGCTTCCCTGCCAGGGCTAACTCATGGACCCGTTTCATATTTGATTGATACTGGTTGAAATCGAGGATCTGGTCCTCGTTCCGATTCGCAGTAATATAGATCAAGAGGCTGTTTTCCTTCTTCAATTCGCTGGAAATGATATTGTTTGCATCCGTTATACCGACGGCAAAGGAAACTAAAGTCGGCGGTACATCAAACTCCATAAAGGAGCCGGACATACTGTCTTTGCCTCCAATGGCTGGGATTCCAAGTTCTGTCTGAGCCTTCAGCGCACCCAGCAAAGCGGTAAAGGGTTTGGCCCATCTTTCCGGGTTCTGCCCCAACCGTTCAAAGTATTCCTGGAAGGTCAGCCGCACTTTGGAATAGTCTCCGCCCATGGCAGCAATTTTCGTAACCGAATCGATGACCGCGTAGAGCGCTCCATGGAATGGACTGACTGCGGACAGCTTCGGGTCGAAACCGTAGGCCATTAAGGTTGTCGTGTCCGTATATCCATCAATGACCGGAAGCTTTGCAGCCATCCCCACAGCCGGAGAAAGCTGATATTTCCCGCCTAAAGGCATCAATACCGTGGCTGCACCGATGGTGCTGTCGAACATTTCGATCAATCCCTTTTGACTGCAGCAGTTCAAGTCGCTCAGAGCATCCGGAAGGCTGATTTGTTTTACATCATCGAGGCCTCCGCCAATTTCGTTGAAAACATCTTTCTCCGGAACGGAAATATCGATTTCCTGCTTTACACCGTTGGTATTCAGAAAATTTCTGCTAAGATCAAGAATGCGGTCGCCTCTCCATGACATGCGGAATCGGTCCGTGTCCGTAACTCTGGCGACAACAACCGCTTCCAGGTTTTCTTCTTCTGCATATTGTATGAATTGTTTATAGTCCCGTTCGGAAATAACCGCTGCCATTCTTTCCTGGGATTCGGAAATGGCAAGCTCGGTTCCGTCAAGACCTTCATATTTCTTCGGAACAAGATCAAGATTCACATCGATTCCGTCTGCTAATTCTCCGATTGCCACGGATACGCCTCCGGCGCCGAAATCATTGCAGCGTTTGATCAGCTTTGCCGCCTCTTCCCTGCGAAACAGTCTCTGTATATTTCTTTCCACGGGCGGGTTGCCCTTTTGCACTTCCGCACCGCAAGTCAATATGGACTCTATGGTATGTTCTTTGGAGGAACCCGTTGCTCCTCCACAGCCATCCCGTCCGGTTCTGCCGCCGATAAGGATGATAAAATCACCCTTCACAGGCCTTTCCCGATAAACATGGGACGCAGGAGCCGCGCCGATGACCGCGCCGATTTCCATACGTTTTGCAACGTAGCCTTCGTCATATAGTTCAGATACCTGACCGGTTGATAACCCTATTTGATTTCCGTAGGAGCTGTAACCCTTGGCCGCTCCTCTTGTAATGATCCTCTGCGGCAGTTTTCCGGCCAAGGTATCCTCGAGGCTCGTTCTGGGATCGCCGCTTCCGGTTACCCTCATAGCCTGATAAACATAAACCCGGCCCGACAGGGGATCTCGTATGGCTCCACCGAGACAGGTTGCCGCACCGCCGAAGGGCTCGATCTCTGTGGGGTGGTTATGGGTTTCATTTTTAAACATCACAAGCCAGTCTTCCTCTTTGCCGTCCACCACCGCCGTTACCTTAATACTGCAGGCGTTGATTTCCTCCGACTCGTCCAGATCTTCCAAAAGTCCGTTTTTCTTCAGATATTTCGCTCCGATTACCGCCATATCCATCAGTGTCATGTCCTTTTCCCTGCTGCCGTAAACCTCTTCACGTATCTTCAAATACTCCTGGAATGTATTTTTTATCAGGTCCGAATAGGCACCCTTCCCAAAGGAAACCGTATTGATCTTTGTCAAGAATGTCGTATGTCTGCAGTGGTCGGACCAATAGGTATCGATGACCTTCAGTTCCGTCATGGTCGGATTTCGCTTTTCCTCAAGAGCGAAATATTCCCTGACAAATTTCAGGTCCTCCCTGCTCATGGCAAAGCCCTGCTCCTCCCGGTATTCTGCAACTTCTTCATCCGACATCTGTATAAAACCATGGATCGTTTTCACGTTTTTCGGAACTACGGTCTGGATATCCAGTTGATCCGGTTTCTCCAAACCTGCTTCATGGGAATCCACCGGATTGATGCAGTAGTTTTTGATCGCGGTAAGCTCTGTCTCAGAGATGCTTCCGATCAAAACGATCAATCTGGCAAACTGAACGCTTGCCTCCGTATTTACATTCATCAGTTTGATGCACTGAGCAGCCGAATCCGCCCTCTGGTCATACTGTCCCGGTAAATATTCCACGGCAAAAAATTGAGAGCCCGCATCGATCGGAACCATTTCATCATAAGCTCTATCGATTGCAGGCTCGGCAAAAACCGTATACTTTGCAGCATCATATGTAGCGTCGTCGATTCCTTCCATATCATAACGGTTGATCACGCGCACGGCTGTCAGGTCTTTTAGATGGAGGTTTTCCTTTAGATCCTCATATAGTCCCTGCGCTTCGATATCAAAGCCTCTTTGCTTTTCAACATAAATACGGCGTACCATGGTGCCCTCCTCTATTTTACGAATATTTATACGATATATTTTATTTAATGTTCGTGTTTTTGACTAATTTGTTTATTTATATACTTATACTATCAGCAAATTCATCCTAATTCAATAAAATATACGAATATTTTATAATTATTTATCCGTTTGCATATCAAAAACCACCTAATCACGAACATGCAAATCAAAAAGCCGAAGTTACCTTCGGCTTTTTGTAATTTCATATTTTATGCTATTTAATGTCGCGTTTTTTATCTTAGTATCCCAATCCATATCCGTTTGATGTCAGATAGGAATTGATACCATTGATCGTGCCAATCACTCGATTGGCGTACCTGGTTGAATACGTACCTCTGTTTACTGAAACCGAGCCCTGATTATATGCGGAAAATCCTTTTGACAGGTCTCCACCGTAGGCTGCAATTCTTTCACTGAGATACATTGCCCCGAAATTGATGCTGGTCTCTGCATCCAAAAGTTGTTCTACGCCCAATCCATATCGTGCGCCTGTGGAAGGCATTACCTGCATCATGCCGGCGGCTCCTCCGTTGGCTCCACTTTTTGCATTGAACGTACTTTCTTTGTGCGCTACAGCCATGAGAATCTTCTCGTCGATGCTATACGTCTTCGCTGCGTGTTTGAACATGAATACCAGCTCCTGCGCTTTGTTTACCGTATAGCTGCCATTATATTTCTGAATGTAGCTTACCAGACCTTGGTTATATTTTGACTCTGCCTCGTTCCAGAAGGACTTTGCAGGAGTCCCTTCCTTTGTGCTTACATAGATCCCAGTATACGAATCATAATATATATCCCAGCCAAAACCATTTTCACCGGTCATTGCTTTTAACGGTAGATATATTACATTTCCCATGGTCAGAACAGGCAAATCTTCTAAAACGATTTCCCTGACTTCCAAATTGGGTATCTCTATTACTTCGTCGCTTACGGCCTCTTCTGTTTTCTGACTGATGTCTGTTTCGGCATCAGCTGAGTCGTCGTCCTTTACGATTCCTTCCAGGCTTTGCGGGTCTAACTGATAAGCCAGTACTTGTGCATCGCTGAAGACCTGCGTTAAGACGTCCTCCCTTTCATTCTTTTTCCAACTTTCACTGATATTGACCAGTGAAGGTTCTGTTTTCAAAAGTTTTAGTGTGCGGCTTTCAAAATCCATTTCGGCTTTTAGTCCTAAAATTTCTCCCATCTCGGGTGTTAATGGGAAATAAGTCGTGTCCTTATAAAGAAAAAACGGAAACTGTAGATGATTGTTAACAATTGTTTCCCCATTGATAACAATATTTTTAATAAAAAAATCTCCTTGTACGTTTTCGTCAGCATAAATAGAAATTGATGAGAAAAGTAAGATTGTCAATGAAAGCCACACAGATATAAGCTTCTTTGCCATATCTATTTTCCCTCTCTTTCCTTGTCTTTTTTGAAGACTTTCTTATTATACCACAATTAGCCAAAAAGTATATCTTTTTTTGATTTTCGGATGCGTTTCTAGTGTATATCGTTGTAATTTCAACATTTTAAATTTTATGTACAATAGCAAAGTAATTACCTAATTTCCAGAATTATCAAACTATTCAGCCACAAATTAGTAACAAAAAACGGCCGACTCCACTCCGAAAAAGGAAAAATACCGCAGCACTCTAAAATGCCGCGGTATTTTTAAGGTATAATATGATGAATTTTCGATGTAATCAAATCTTATATGATATGATTTGCTTCTTACAGTTTGAATTCCTTCTTGGCATCTGCAATTGATGCATCCAGCTTTGCCATTACCTCGTCCATATGTTCATAGGATAATGTTGCAGGCGGTTCGATTCTTACTGTCTTTGCATTAACAAGAGTTCCGGCAGTCATAACGTGTCTGTCGAATAGTCCCTTTGTGATTGCATAGCCAACTTCTGCTTCCGGGAATTCCATACAGATAAGAAGTCCGGCACCTCTGAATGACTTTAGAACGGTTGGATATTTCTTTTGCAGTTCAGCTAATTTATCCATCAGGTATTCGCCCTTTACCTTACACTGTCCAGGGATGTCATTTTCAAGCATATATTTAATGGTTGAAAGTGCAGCTGAGCAAGCAAGTGGGTTTCCGCCAAAGGTTGGGGATCCGAGAATCCAAGGATTGTCGATTAATTTCTGTCCCCACATGCAAGGTCTTGCAATGATACCTGTGATCGGCATGATTCCGCCGCCGAAAGCTTTCCCGTAAGTCATGATGTCCGGAGTAACGTCTTCCACTTCGCATCTCCACATGGTTCCGGTTCTACCCATACCCGTCTGGATTTCGTCAACGATCATCGCTACGCCGTACTTGTCGCAGATCGCTCTTACAGCAGTCAAATAGCCTGTTGGAGGAATGATAACTCCTGCTTCACCCTGAATAGGCTCAATGATAACGCCGGCTACTTTTTCGCCAACAGTCTGTAAATTCTTGATAGCAGTTTCCATCGCATCGGCATCGCCGTATTTTACGTGCTGAACCTGCTGGATCATTGGGGTATAGTCTTCTCTATAAGCGCCTTTACCGCCCATGGAGATCGCTCCCATAGATTTTCCGTGGAATGCTCCAACGGTTGAGATGTACCATCTTCCGCCTGTAGCAAGACGAGCAAGCTTAAGAGCCATTTCTACCGCTTCTGCTCCGCCGTTTGTAAAGAAAGCGTACTGTAAATCACCAGGTGTGATCATAGCAAGAATATTGGCAAGATAACCTCTTAATGGGTCAACCAGTTCCTGGCTATGTAATGCATATCTGTCCAACTGCGCTTTTACAGTCTTTAAGATTGCAGGATTTCTGTGTCCACAAGTGTAGATACCGAAGCCACCCAGACAGTCGATGAACTGCGTTCCGTAAAGATCCTCAAAATGATCCACTGAGTCAGTCCATTCTACAAAAGCAGCGTCTGTTGATACTGACTTTCTATATTCCAGCCAACCTGGGTTAACATTCTCGTTAAAGTTTGAAATGGAGTCCTTAACGATTCTGTCTTTTTCTTCTTTTGTTAATTCTGCACCTTCGATATAGCCTACAACTCTTTGTGCCTCTTTTAAAGCTAATTCTTTGTTACATGCGGTCATGATATAAACCTCCTAATTTTTTAACTAATTATCTAATTCTAGAGTAGCTAACGATTACTCCTATATAGTTCAAGTTCCGTGCCAACTTGATCGTTTTTCAAAAATATATTACAATTTTCTGAATTTATGTCCAATTTCAACGGGTTCAGCCTCTTTCGCCCCGGATCCCGCCCGCATTATTATCAGAAAACTTTTCTCACTTTTTGCAAACGAACGGGGATTTAATCTCATTTGTGAGAAATCGTTATATGAAATTCGTTAGCATATCGTTCATTTTTCTGTCCCAATTAGCCTCATCGGTTATCGATCCGGCAAGACGCGCCAATTTCTCCAGCTGCCCGGAAGGCAGAAGTTCCAGATCCTCTGGGCGAGTGGCCATACCGGAACGTCGTGCCAGCTGAAAAATCTTCTGCTCCGATTCCGGCATTGCAAAATAAGCATCGATGATGGACAGCATTTTGAGCCGGTCCGCGTCAAGCCTTCCCTGGATATCCTGAAGCAGATTGATGATATGGTCACTGGCAAGCACTCCCGTACAGTTCCTTGCATTTTCAATCAGCAGTCTGATCTCAGCCAGCTTTTCATTTTCACTGCACAATTGGAAACTGCCATTGAGATAATCCTGCCACAGCTCTGCATCCTCTTTGATTACAGCGGTTCTGATGCGCACAAAATCCGGATTGATTTCACTGACCACACGTGCGGTCTCCATCGCATTTTCTCTCGACAGTGCTTTGCCTCCGATTCCCGGCATAAAATAGACGGAAAGCTCAACACCTGACTCTCTGATATTCTTCCCTGCAGTGATTTCCTGCTCGGAGGTGACGCCCTTGTTGATCAGCTCCAGCACCTTATCGGATCCCGACTCAAAGCCGGAATGGATCCGGTCCAGGCCGGCCGCCTTCAGATCTTTGTACTGTTCCACACTGATTTTAGACAGAGTCTCTGCTCGGCCATAGGTCGTGACCCGCCGGATGCTCGGTAGCTTTTCCCGCAGATAATGAAGAACCTCAAGTACCCTTTCGGTTTTCACTGCAAGGGAGTTGCCGTCCTGTAAAAATACGTTTTCACCGCCATGGGCAAGCCATCGATAAACGAGATAATAGCAATTCTGCTCCTCACGCGTCATCCTGTTCAATTTTTCCAAAGCGGCCTTCTTGTTCCAGGACCCGTCTTCCCTTTGGTAATCTTTCGCGATTTCAGCATATTCGGCCATCACGTCGATATCTTTTTTGATACTCTCTACGGTAAACGCCTTGAAGCTTTCATGCTTATACAGCCCGCAGAACTTGCAGCGGTTCCAGGTACAGCCTTCGGTGATCTGGAGAAGCAGGCTGTTTGCCTCGCTGGGTGGACGGATCGGACCAATCCGGTATGTGGTTTGTTTTTCGTCAGTCATATTCGCTCCTAACCTTTGCTCTTTTCTTTTCCTTATTTTATATCTTATACCCGACTTTATTCTTCAGCAAGCCCTGACATAATAATATTTGCTGACGAAGGGAATCGTCGATGATATAATGATACAATAGAAAGAAATGGAAAACAGGTGTGATTTATGATCAATCAGATGCAAAAAAAAGTTTTGATCCTGGCGCTGCATGCCGGAGAACTGATGATGAAAAGCGGCGCGGAGATCTACCGGGTGGAGGATACCATTACGAGGATCTGCAAAGCATGCAAAATCCCGTATGTTGAAGTATTTGCAACGCCAACGGGCATCTTTTTATCTCTGGACGAAGGCTCGGAAGACAGCGACATGCATACCTTTATCAAACGGATCAAAGGCAGCAGTATCGATCTCGAAAAGATCTCCCAAATCAATCATTTTTCAAGAGAGTTTACAAGCACCGATCTTTCCATCGACGCCGGTCTTACTATCTTAAAAGAGATTTCTAATATAAAACCTTATCCCCTGCTTCTGAGAATATTCGGGGCCGCCTTGGTTTCCTCTTTCTTTGCCCTGATTTTCCAGGGAACAATCAAGGACTTTTTCTGTGCATTCTTCGCCGGAGCCTGCAGCTATGCGCTGTCGGTCTTCTTAGATAAATTGGAAACGAATCTTTTTATCAGAGGTTTTTGCTGCTGTGCCGTGGCAACCTTGATCGCGCTCGGATTGTTTTCCATTGGTATTGGGTCCAATTTAAACTCGACAATCATCGGATCCATCATGATTTTCCTTCCCGGCGTTGCGCTTACCAATGCAGTCAGAGATACGCTGGCCGGCGATATGCTTTCCGGAGCATCCAAGGGAATCGAAGCCGTTATCATCGCTGTTTCCATCGCATCCGGTGTCGGTGTTGCGATCAAATTCTGGACTCTGCTGGGAGGTGCGTTTTGATGATTTGGGCATTTTTATTTGCATTCAGCTCTACCGTAGGATTCAGTATACTTTTCCATGTTCCAAAGAAGCATATCGCCACCGCCGGATTTGTAGGCGCCTTAGGATGGCTGACCTATACCTATTTCATTGTTTCCGGAAGTGGGAGCGTTCTGGCCTGTTTTGCAGGCTCCTGTATCGTTGCAATCATCAGCGATCTGTTTTCCCGTGCCTTCAAGGATGCGGCAACCATTTTTATCATTCCCGGAATACTTCCTCTTGTTCCCGGAGCGAACATGTACTATACCATGCTTGCGATTTTGGAAGGCAACGTTGAAGAAACCGCATCCATCGGAACAGAAACCCTCCTCATGGCAGGCTCCATCGCCGTTGCGCTTCTGGTAGTTGCTTCCGTAACAAAGCTTCTTGCGTTAACGGGCAGAAAACTATTGACATATCTGAAGTAATAGCATAAAATGGTTGTAGTAAGCTATGGCTAACTTTAGCCCAATTTAAAATAATGATTCATAATGGCAAACAGAAATGCCATAATTTTTTAACCGGCGATTAGCGTATGCTAACCCGCTCGGAACTCAGATAATTGGAGACAGGTGATGAAAATGACATTAGATAAATTAAAAACCGGAAGCACAGGGATCATCAAATCAATCGGCGGTGAAGGTGCTTTGCGAAGGCGGCTTCTTGATATGGGGCTTACGCCCAACACCACGGTTATGGTCAGAAAGGTCGCTCCGATGGGAGATCCGATCGAGCTGCACCTGAGAAGCTACGAACTGACCATCCGCAAGGACGATGCGATGAAGATCGTAATTCAGGAGGTGGCCGAATGAACCTGACTTTTGCCTTAATCGGAAATCCCAACAGCGGGAAGACAACACTCTTTAATCAGATGACCGGAAGCAACCAGCATGTCGGGAATTTTCCCGGCGTCACAGTGGAAAAAAAGGACGGTCCGGTCAGAGGCCATAAGGGTGTTACTGTGGTTGACCTTCCGGGAATTTATTCCCTTTCCCCTTATACTGCTGAGGAAGTCGTCACAAGAGACTTCCTTATTTATGACAAGCCTGATGCAATCATCAATATCATCGATGCCACCAATATTGAACGGAATCTCTACCTGACCCTGCAGCTTATGGAATTGAACGTTCCAATGATCCTTGCTCTGAATATGATGGATGAGATCATTGGGAACGGAGTTTCCATCGACATTAAGAAACTGGAAGAGCAGCTGGGCATCCCTGTGGTGCCCATTTCCGCCAGCAAAAACGACGGTGTGGATGAATTGACCCACAGAGCAATCAAATGTGCGGAAACAAAAGCGCTGCCTAAAAACCTTGATTTCTGCTGCGGCTATGTCCATAATGCCATTCACGCCATCGCCCACCTGATCACAGAGGAGGCAAAGGCGGCAGGTCTGCCGCTCCGTTTTGCAGCCACAAAGATCGTGGAAGGCGACCAGCCGGTGATCAAACGATTGAAGCTGATGGAGCCGGAGCTTGATATCATCCAGCATATTGTTGACGATATGGAATTCCACCTGAATACGGACCGGGAAGCAGCCATGGCAGATATGCGATATGCTTTTATCGAAGACATCTGCAGGGCCTGTGTCGTGAAGGCGGGTCACAGCAAAGAGCATCTTCGGTCAATTAAAATAGATAATTTCCTGACACATAAATATTTTGCGATGCCTATTTTTCTGGGGATCATGCTGATCATATTCTGGCTGACCTTTAATGTGATCGGCTCCGGTCTGAGCGATCTGCTGGGCCTTGGGATCGATGGCATTACAGGAATTGCAGACAATGCCTTAGCCAGTGTGAACGTCAACCCGGCGCTCCATTCTCTGATCATCAACGGTGTTTTTGCCGGTGTGGGAAGTGTATTATCCTTTATGCCGATCATCGTAGTCCTGTTTTTCTTCTTATCGATATTGGAGGACAGCGGATATATGGCGAGAGTTGCCTTTGTAATGGATAAACTGCTCCGAAAGATCGGACTATCCGGGCGTTCCTTCGTGCCGATGCTCATCGGCTTCGGCTGCTCGGTTCCGGCGATCATGGCTACCCGGACGCTGCCAAGCGAACGGGACAGAAAGATGACGATCATGCTGACGCCTTTCATGTCCTGCAGCGCAAAGCTTCCAATCTATGCGGTCTTTACCGCAGCCTTCTTTGAAAAATATCAGTCTCTGGTGATGATCGGATTGTATTTGATGGGTATGGTTGTGGCAGTCATCGCGGGTTTGATCCTGAAAAAGACCATATTCGAGGGAAAACCCGTTCCCTTTGTCATGGAGCTGCCGTCCTACCGACTGCCGGCCGCGAAAAGTGTTCTGCTGAAAATGTGGGAAAGAGCCATGGACTTTATCAAAAGGGCGTTCACTGTGATCTTTATTGCGACTGTTATCATCTGGGCTTTACAGAGCTTTGATTTTGGTTTCAACATCGTAGCCGATACGGGAGACAGCATGTTAGCTACCGTCGGAAAGCTCGTTGCTCCGATCTTTGCTCCGCTGGGCTTTGGCGACTGGAGAGCCGCCACCGCACTGGTTACCGGATTGACCGCAAAGGAGGCCGTCGTAAGCACTTTCGCAGTACTTCTCGGCGCAAGCGATGCAGGCTCGGTCATACCGCTGCTTTCACAGATGTTTACTCCGCTTTCGGCATTTTCCTTCCTTACCTTCACTCTGCTTTATATGCCGTGCGTTGCCGCTATGGCTGCGGTAAAAAGAGAAATGGGCGGATGGAAAAGTGCAATCCTTGTAATGACCTTTCAGACCGTAACCGCATGGATCGTAGCGTTCATCATTTATCAGACCGGAATGCTGATCCTTTAAGTGAAAGGGACGTGCTTTCATGTATTTATGTATTTCCGTGTACATGTTTTTTTAATGTACTTTTTATCTGAATATTCTTGCAATTAAGATTCGGTGTGCTATACTATACACAAAGGGAGAACATTGGAACCAAAAACCCTTTGTAGTTAGATATAGAAAGCTATATCAATCGGGATAGAAGGAGGGTGATTCCACCAGAAATGTTAATTGAAGAGTTTAAATAACGCCAGTCATCGGAAGTAGTGATGATTGGCGTTATTGTTTTTTGAGATACAAACGGAAATAACAGAAGTTGCTTGAAAGGGTATTTCCATTGTTATACAATAGAATCAGTTGAAATCTGCAAAATGAATGATTGTTTCAGGAAGAGGTGGACAGGCTTTGATTTATAATCTTGACGGGAGCATTTTAGATCTTAATAGTTTGAAAGAGGGCGAAGTGCTGGGAGAAGTCCCCCGCATAGGTGTTTTGGACCGCAGCGAGGTGGAAAAATGGAACCTTCATCTTGGCATTACCGACCGGATTCTGGAAGAGAGTTTAAACGGTCTGGTTTCCAAGTTTGAAAGCCATGACGGTTTTGATTACATTAGCCTGATGATCCCCGACAAGGAAGACCTGCTGAGTGAAGGAGGCCGCGTCTCTATTTATTTCCGGACGAATTTGCTGATTTTTATCTGCGATGAAAAACAGGATTATAGCCTCCTCCACAGCATCATTACGAAAATAGAGCAAAAAGAAATAAAAAACCTCTCTTTAGAGAGGGTCCTTTATGAATTCTTTGATCTTCTCACTGTCGGTGATTCTTTATATCTTGAAAACGTGGAGCAGGAAATCGCCGAACTGGAGGAAGCACTGATCACTTCAGAGAAAAAAGATTATATCAAGGAGATTATTAAGCTCAGGAAAAAGCTTCTTGTACTGAAACGTTATTACGAACAGCTTTTTGACCTGGCGGAAGCCATGGAAGAAAACGAAAACGAATTGATTTCAAACCGGATGGTTCGTTATTTCCACATCCTGACGACGCGAATCAACAGACTTTGTGATGCGATTTCAAATCTCAGGGATTCTGTTTCCCAGGTTCGTGAAGCCTACCAGACAGAAGTCGATATCAATCAGAATAAAATAATGAAGCTTTTTACGGTAGTCACTGTAATTTTCATGCCATTGACTTTAATTGTAGGCTGGTACGGTATGAATTTCCCTATGCCGGAATATCGATGGTCTTATGGTTATCCTACGATCATCATCATCAATGCACTCGTGGCTCTAATCACCATTGTTTATTTTAAAAGGCATAAGTGGTTCTAGTTTTTATCCTTTTTTTGATACACCCTGCTTGGATCTTCTTTCCTTAATTGTCCTTTGGCTGAAATCATTGGAAAGCACACTGATATTTCCGTCAACTTCCATGATCGCCAAATTCACATCTTCTATGCCGGATACTCCATGTTCCCTGATTGCTTCCATGAGTTCATCCTCTGTAATTCTCGATTTCTCCATGTTTTTACGGTTGAGTTTGCCATTATAAATCAGCAGGACCTCTTCCCCCTGGATGAATTTGCTGAATTTCGGAAAGTGATACAAGAATTGCTTGAAGATATAGTTTGTTACAAACAAAGCACTTGCCGCTGCCAGTCCGCCGGTCAAGGTTGAATTTGATCCAACCATTGCATTTTGTACCGAATTACTGATCAGCAATATGAAAACCAAATCAATCACCGACAGCTGGGACAGTTCTTTCTTCCCAAACAAGCGGATGGCGATGATGATGAACAAATAAACTGCAATCGAACTAATAATTATCTGAACGTAACCGTTATGAATGATATCCATACCAACACTCCTTCAGTGCATTTCTAAAACTTACAGTTTTTAATCCCTTTCGTTTTTTTCTATGACTCCCAGCTTTTCAGCAAACTCTTTTTGTTGTTCGATAATCGCATCCATCTTTTGATGAATATCCTCAATGATAATCTCTGCCTTCAAATTTACTTTATAATCATTCTTGGCTCGCAGTCTATCCTTCTGCTCCTGACGATTTTGACTCATCATAATAATCGGAGCTTGAATTGCCGCCAGGCAAGACAAAATCAAGTTGAGTAAGATGAAAGGGTAAATATCAAATGGTTTTGTAAGGACTACTGCATTAACTGCAATCCATAGAACCAGGATCATGAAGAACAGGATGATAAAGGTCCAACTGCCCGCAAATCTCGCAAGACCATCGGCGGCTCTTTGACCAAATGTCAGCTTGCTTTCATGCTCTGATATAGAATCCTTCGAAACATGTTCCTGCAGGAGCATTTGCAGAACTTCTTCCTCTTCCGCAGCAATCGTACTGTCTTCAAGAATCAACTTAATTAATTCCACTCTTTGTTCGCTGATTGACATCTTTTGCTTTCCTCCTTTTGCTTCGCACCAAATTAATTGAAAGCCTCAGAAGCAATCTGAGGCCTTAATTTTACGATATTATCTTTTTCGTCTGTGACCGCCGGCCTTAACATGCATACGTGCCATGGATTTTGCAATGGCAATTTTCGCTCTGGCAATTTCCTCATCACTTTCACTTGGATGTCTGAGCCAATCCTCCGCCATTTCCTTTTCGTGCTGGGCTCTGGCAAGATCGATCTGTTCCGGCCATTCCGCCGCATCGGTGAAGATTACGATATTGTCCTTTACGTCGACATAACCGCCGGCCAGGGCCGCTATCTTGAAGTCTTTGGCTCCGGCTTCCTGAAACCACAGCTCACCTGCCGCAAGCAGCTTGACTGCCCAAGTGTGACCTGCCATATAACCCTCGTCACCGGTCAGTGTTCTGGCAATGACAAGCTCTACCTCTCCTTTATAAAAGAGTTTGGAGGGAGTGATCACCTCCAGCAGTATACTTCTAGGCATTTTTCTGGAACCTTTCTACAACTTCTTCAATTCCGCCGGCAAACAGGAACAGGGACTCAGGAATTTCGTCATGCTTTCCTTCCAGGATTTCCTTAAAGCCTCTTACGGTTTCCTTCAGCGGGATATATTTGCCCGGTGTACCGGTAAACGCTTCCGCAACGCTGAAAGGCTGAGACAGGAAACGTTGGATTTTTCTTGCTCTTGATACGACCAGCTTATCGGAGTCGGACAGCTCGTCCATACCGAGGATGGCGATGATATCCTGCAGGTCTTTGTATCTCTGCAGTACTTCCTGTACTCCTCTGGCGGTGTCGTAATGCTCATCTCCGATGATCAGCGGATCCATGATTCTGGAAGTGGATTCCAGCGGGTCTACCGCGGGATAGATTCCAAGCTCGGTTATTGCTCTGGAAAGTACCGTCGTTGCATCCAGATGGGCGAATGTCGTGGCAGGAGCCGGGTCCGTCAAGTCGTCGGCAGGCACATAGATCGCCTGTACGGAAGTGATAGAACCTTTCTTCGTCGAAGTGATTCTTTCCTGCAATGCGCCCATTTCCGTTGCCAGTGTCGGCTGGTAGCCTACTGCGCTCGGCACACGGCCAAGCAGTGCGGATACTTCGGAACCGGCCTGGGTGAATCGGAATATATTGTCTATGAACAGAAGAACGTCCTGTCCTTCTTCATCTCTGAAATATTCTGCCATCGTAAGGCCTGTCAGTGCTACTCTCATTCTGGCTCCGGGCGGCTCGTTCATCTGCCCGAAAACCATGGCTGTCTTTGCAATTACACCGGATTCGATCATTTCATAGTAAAGATCGTTTCCTTCTCTTGTTCTTTCTCCTACGCCTGCAAATACGGAGATCCCTCCGTGTTCCTTTGCGATATTGTTGATCAGCTCTTGGATCAATACGGTTTTCCCTACACCGGCTCCTCCGAAAAGACCGACCTTTCCGCCTCTTGTATACGGAGCGATCAGGTCTACAACCTTGATTCCGGTTTCAAAGATCTGGGCACTTGTATCCTGATCTTCAAACAGAGGCGCAGCTCTATGGATCGGCATTCTTTTCTCTGTTTCCACAGGTCCCTTGTCATCGATGGTATCACCGATTACATTGAACAGCCTGCCAAGGACTTCCTTTCCAACAGGAACGCTGATCGGCGCACCACTGTCTTCCGCTACCATGCCTCTTGTCAGTCCATCCGTGGAGGATAGGGCAACACATCTTACTACGTCATCGCCGATATGCTGAGCTACTTCTGCAACAATATCTCTGTCTACAAAATGAATAATTACGGCATTAAGCAGCTCCGGCATTTCCTCCGGCATAAATTTTATATCGATTACAGGTCCAATGATCTGATGGATCGTACCTTTATGGCTCATTTCTTTCCCCCCTCACGTGAGATTTATTTCAGCGCTTCGGCGCCGCCTACAATTTCTGAGATTTCATTTGTAATGGCCGCTTGTCTCGTTCTGTTATAGAAGAGGGTAAGCTCGCCTATCATTTCTCTCGCATTATCCGTCGCATTTTCCATTGCAATTCGCCTTGCCGCATGCTCACAGGTGGCTGATTCGACGATTGCACCGTAAACCATGATTTCCACATACTTCGGCACCAGATAATTGAATACATCCTCTACCGAAGGTTCATAGTCCACCTGCTTATCGAGTTTCGGGAAATCCAAATCTCTATGGATTTCAAACGGAAGCAGCGTTACGGTCCTTACTTTTTGTTCCATGGCGCTGACAAAAGTGGTATAGATCATGATCACTTCGTCGATCTGTCCGGAATCATACAATTCAATAATCGGCTTGCTGATATCGTGGGTTTCCACAAAAGCAATACTTTCCGGCGGCAGCATGTATTCTTCGAAGATCTCATAGCCGCGCTTTTGGAAATAGTCTTTTCCTTTTCCGCCTATCGCTACGATGACCGGTTTTTCCGGATCCGCTGCGATTTCTCTGGCCGCTTCCTTGATCACGTTGGAATTAAAGCTTCCGCAGAGACCTCTTGAACTGGTCAGGATGATATAGCAGGTCGTTTTAATTTCGCGATTACCCTTTAGATATTGCGATGGAACCTCATTTGTATTATTGAAAATTTCCTCTATCGATTCGGTGACATAGTGGAAATATTCTCTTGTCTTTTCAAAGGTGTTTTTGGCCTTTCTCAGTTTGGCTGCAGAAACAAGCTTCATCGCCTTGGTAATGTGCTCCATGCTGTTAACGCTTCGTATTCTGCGTTTGATATCCCTCATGTTGTTGGATGCCATGCCGTCACCTCCTCCTTATCAAACTGTCAGTCGGAATTTCTTATCTTTTTGAATTCTGTAATGGCAGCCTTTAATTTTTCTTCCATATCCGCTTCCAGCTTTCCGGTGGTTTTGATCTCTTTCCCGACCTCCGGATGATGGGTGTCCATGAAATCATACAGATCTCTCTCGAATTTTTTGATTTGCTCAACAGGAACATCCGCCAGATATTGGTTGGTTGCTGCGTAAATGATCATTACCTGATGCTCAACCTTAACCGGAGAATACTGAGGCTGTTTTAAAATTTCCATTAAAATCACACCATGATCCAGTCGGGCTCTGGTGTCCTTATCCAGGTCAGATCCAAACTGTGAGAAGCTGGCCAGTTCTCTATACTGGGCCAATTCCAGCTTAACCTTGCTGGAAACCTTTTTCATGGCCTTGATTTGCGCATTTCCTCCTACACGGGATACGGAAATACCTGCATTTACCGCCGGTCTCTGTCCGGTGAAGAACAGTTCCGATTCCAGGAAGATCTGCCCGTCTGTAATGGAAATTACATTGGTTGGGATATAGGCCGATACGTCTCCCGCCTGGGTCTCAATCAACGGCAATGCGGTGATGGAGCCTCCTCCAAGAGCATCGGAAAGCTTTGCAGCTCGTTCCAATAGTCTGCTGTGGAGATAGAAAACATCTCCGGGGTAAGCTTCTCTTCCCGGTGGTCTTCGCAGCAGCAGGGACATGGCTCGATAAGCGACTGCATGCTTGGATAGGTCGTCGTATATGATCAGTACATCCTTGCCCTGATACATAAATTCTTCCGCCATGGCGCAGCCTGCATAAGGTGCAATATACTGCAGCGGGGCTACTTCACTGGCAGTCGCGGATACGATGATGGTGTATTTCATGGAACCTTTCAGTTCCAACGTCTGAACCATTTGTGCAACGGTGGATTTCTTCTGTCCGATGGCAACATAGATACAGATAACATTTTCCTCTGCCTGATTGATAATAGTATCAATCGCTATGGCTGTTTTTCCTGTCTGTCTGTCACCGATAATCAGTTCTCTTTGCCCTTTACCGATTGGAATCATGGAGTCGATGGCTTTGATTCCTGTTTGGAGCGGCTGATTAACCGACTTTCTCTGCAGAACACCGGGGGCTTTGTTTTCGATCGGTCTCATTTTTGTGGTAGTGATCGGTCCTTTGCCGTCAATCGGCTGACCCAGCGCATTGACAACACGTCCGATCAGTTCCGGTCCCACAGGAACCTCCACAACTCTACCCGTAGGCTTTACAACATCGCCCTCTTTTATTTCATTATCCGGTCCTAATATTACCGTACCGACGTTGTCCTCTTCCAGATTCAATGCCATTCCGTATATGTCGTTCGGAAACTCTAAAAGCTCTCCCGCCATACATTGATCAAGCCCGTAGATTCTGGCAATACCGTCGCCAACCTGTATTACTGTCCCGAAATTGGAGATTTCCAGTTCATTTTTATACTGTTTAATCTGTTCTCTGATTACCGCACTGATCTCTTCTGGTCTTAAATTCATAGGTGCAACTTCCTCCTTCCTATCTCAGGCTTTCACTTAGGTCATTGAGACGCTTTCTGATGGTGGCATCAATTACCTTGCCCTCTATAAATATTCTAACTCCGCCAATGATGGTGGAATCCGTTCTGTTTTCCAGTTTGACATTTTTCCGGATCAGTTTTCCCGTTTTCTCCTCGAAGATTTCAAGTTGTTCTTTCGAAAGTGGGTTAACCGAAAATATGGTCCCGATCGAAAATCCCTTGCTCTCGTCAATCAGTTGCTTATATTTTCTGATAATGCCGCCAAACGCTTTCATCCTTCGTTTATCAATTAATATAAACAACAGATTTAACATTTCAGCACAGATTTTTCCCGAAAAGATCTTTTCAAGGGTGTCTTTTTTAATGGCAGCAGAAATAATAGGAGTACAGACAAACTCATGGAACTCCGGTTCGGCTTTGAAGATTTCCAGAATTTCCTGCGCCTCCTCAAGAATCAGATCTGTTTTATTAACCTCGGAAGCGACCTCAAACAAGGCCTTTCCGTATACGGTATTAACTGTTAATTCTGCCATTCCGATATACCTGCCTGTTCAATGATTCTTTGCACGATTTCTTCCTGACCGGCGCTGTCCAGCTGCTTTTCGATGATCTTTTCCGCAGCGTAAATGGCAAGTCCTGCAATCTGCTCTCTCATATCATTGACTGCCTTGATTTTTTCCCGTTCGATTTCTCTTTGAGCCTGCATCATCATTTCATTTGCTTTTCTGCCGGCTTCATCTGTGATTTCTTTTGCCTGAGCATCGGCTTTTATTTTCGCATTCTTAATAATATCTCTGCCTTCAGCTTCTATGCCTGCAATCTGCTTTTTGTAGTTGGTAAGCTTCTCATCTGCTTGACGGTTCACGCTTTCTGCGTTCTCAAATGAATCTGAGATCGCGTTCTGCCTTTCCAGCATAAATTCACGAATCTTCTCGAAAAAGAAACGCTTCATAATCAAATACAGGATAAAAATATTGACAGCAACCATCAACAATGTCCAATTAAACTCAATTAATTCGGTGTATTCCAATGCATTCCAGTCCTTCCTTTATAACATTTTGTCCGGTTCTTTAGAACCGCCGACAGAATTTAGGCTGGAAAATCACGAATCTTGGATTCGTAGATTTTCATCGTCTTAAATCCATGGTTAAATCTTAACCACAGCTGCAGTTTGTTTTTATACAAAAGGATTTGCAAAAAGCAGAACGATCGCAACGATAAAAGCGAAGATACCGGTTGTTTCTGTTACAGCCTGGCCTACAAGCATCGTCTTTAAAAGATCGCCCTGTGCTTCCGGCTGTCTTGCAACGCCTTCTACAGCCTTTCCTGCAGCAAAGCCTTGCCCAATACCAATACCTAGACAGGCAATCATTGCAATACCTGCTCCAATGGCGGACATTCCTAATATGAATGCTTCTGGTGTTACTAGTGACATAATAAATTTCCTCCTTATATTGCTTGTTGTTTGTAGTTATCTATTTCTATTAATGGCTTTCGTGCTTCGTCATTCCGTTTGCGATGAAAACCATTGTTAGCATAGTAAAGATAAAGGCCTGAAGAACCGCTTCAAATATGTCGAAGAAGAAGTTTGCCGGCAGCGGGATACCGATCTGCAGGAACGGGATGGAAATCGACAATCCATGCGTAATCCCTTCCAGTCCGTGCAAGAGCAGCGACATGATGATCATTCCGCCGGTGATATTACCGAATAGACGGAAGGACAGTGAAATCGGAAATGCCAGTTCTCCGACAAGATTAACCGGCAGCATGAATGGGTACGGCTCCGACATGTGTTTGATATAACCCTTCAGACTTCTCGTTCGGATTGAATTGTAGTGAATCAGGACGAAAGTGATGCCGGCAAGGGCAAAGGTCGTGTTCACGTCAGCGGTGACCGGTCTCTGCTCCAAAAGTCCGAGGGCGTTGCCGCAGATCAAAAACAGGAACAAGGTGCCGATGTACGGAGTGAATTTTATGTGCTCCTTGCCCATGGTATTACCAACCAAATTGTATATGGTATCAACAATCAGTTCCGCCACCCCTTGGGCGCCCTTTGGAACTCGGGTCATCTTTCTGGTTGAAATCAGTGCAAAGGCGATCAGCGCCAGGCTGACGATCCACGCAAAAAATACTGTCTCAGTTAAAAAGAAATCTCCTATTCTCAATATAATTCGTGGCCCTAATTCCATTTTCCATTCTCTCTTTCTTGCTATCTATTCTTGATTTCATGTAAAATCTCTGGTTATATATATTATTCGTCAGAATCCTCATTTTCTTTATCATCGTACCAATGTTTTTTCGGCTGCAGCTCCGCCGGCTCTTCTCTTACGGTTCTCCCCCTGGAATACTCCGCCTTGATACCATGCAGATATAACATTGCAAGCTTCAGTGTGAAAAATCCCAGTAAGGTTCCCAATGCACAGATCAGCCCGGTTTTCAAGGCCAGATAGAAGGTCCCTCCGTATAGGGCAAGCCGGATCAGGTAACCGAAATAGGAAATGACAAGGTTTCTTCTCTCCAGCGTTAAACGAAGGGTCAGGGTCATTAAATTAAAATTAACAATCGTTATTGCCGTACCCAATGAAAGACCATAGAAAAACTGAGCATCCCATCCCAGAAAAGGCAAGGATGCCAGTTCAAATATGGCTAAAGTTAAAATTCCGTATTTAAATATCTCATTTTTAAAGGACGTTAAGCCATCCATATTGCGCGCTTTCTCCCGTAAATACACGGTATTATATTATTATAGTCCTAAATTACCAAATGTAAAGTATCGTTAAAAAATAAACATTCTGAAAATTTTGTCTTCAATAAAAATATCTTCCAAACCCATTGTTTTCAATTGGTTGGAAGATTATTTCAATTCGGTATGAAAAAAATTTCGAGAAAAAATGCTAAAATCTAACGTTTTTCCTATATGTCGTGCACCAGGTTGTTAAGCCACTTCTTTGAACGGAAGCGGCGGCTGCAGATGATGCCCTTGACCACTTCCTCCGTCTGTGCCATGAGCACAACAAAGTAGATCGGGAGTCCCAGATAAAGAGCACCGAAGAATACAAGAGGAACGCCGATGAGCCAGACAGAGCCAACCTCCACACACATTGCAAATCGGGTATCCCCTCCACACCGAAAGGTTCCAACGATATTCAATCCGCTGTATACTTTTAGCGGCATAAAAATCCCGTAAACACAAATGATCAGAAATGCATAATGCTGCCCCTCGGGGGTGAAGTTAAACAATCGTATGATAAATTGCGACGTCAGGATCAACAGGCCGCCGGACACCGCTCCGACGCAGATCCCGATCCGCAGGAGCCGTTTGGTCAGGGCAAAAGCATAGTCCATCTGCCCCATTCCGATACGCTGACCTACCAGAATGAGAAGGGCATCTCCCAGACTGAAGATAGCCAGAATAAAGAGTGTATTCAAGGTGCTGCTTGCCTGAACGGCTGCGAATTCAGTTATTCCCATTCTTCCATACGCAGCATTATAGGTCGCCATTCCCAGACTCCACATGGTCTCGTTGATCAGAACCGGAATAGCCGTCACCAGGATTCTTGCAACAAGCGGCCGGTTCCAGCCGATAAATTCCCGGATCCTGCCGGCAAGCAGATTCTTTCGTACGAAAATAACATAAAGATAGAGCAGCAGCTCCAGCATTCTGGCGACCGCTGTCGCAGTCGCAGCACCCGCGACTCCCAGTTCGGGAGCCCCAAAGTTACCGAAGATCAGGAAAAAGTTCAGAATTGTATTGGTAGTAAAAATCCCCGCGCTGATCTTCAACGGAATACTGGTTTGCTGTGTCGTACGAAGCGCAGCCGATAATGGATAGGTGATGCCCAGGGTTAGAAAACCGATGGCGGAGATCCTTATAAAATCTTTCCCCAGATCGATCACCTCAGGGATATCGGTAAACAGCCCCAGCACTTTTTCCGGAATCAGGACCGCAGGAAGAAAGAACAGCAAACTGACGCTAAAGCAGACAGCAACGGCGAAGCCGGCTACCTTCCGTATGCTTTGAACATCCTGTTTTCCCCAAAACTGCGCCATAAAGGCGGATGCACCGCTGGCAAATCCGAACATGACTCCCAGGTGTACAAAAAATAATTGTGAAGAAAGCCCTACCGCAGCCAGTTCCACTTCGCCAAGGCTTCCAACCATAAGATTGTCCAGCAGGTTCAGGGAGGATGTGATAAGACTTTGCAATGCAATAGGAAGTGCGACCCTCGCGAGGGTCTTATATAATGATTTGCTTTCAATTACAATTGGTAATTTGGTTTCCATATTCCAGCAGTATCCCGATAATCCTTTCGCAGGCATGGCCGTCGCCGTAAGGGTTGACCGCATGTGCCATTTTGCCGTAAGCCTCTTCATCCGTAAGAAGCTCTTTCGTCATCTGATAGATGGTATCCCTGGAAACACCCGCAAGTTTTACGGTCCCGGCCTCAACGGCCTCCGGACGCTCTGTCTCTTTTCGAACCACCAGAACCGGTTTCCCCAGAGAAGGAGCCTCCTCCTGAATTCCGCCGGAATCGGTTATGATGAGATAGGATTTCGCCATGAGTTTGGAGAAAGGCTGGTATTGCAGCGGTTCAATCAGATGAATCCTGCCTGCATTCCCAAGGACCTTGTTGGCGGTTTCCCTTACTTTTGGGTTCATATGAACGGGATAAATGATTTCTGTATCTTCAAATTCAGCGGCGATGTCTCTGATCGCACTGAAAATCTGTTCCATGTTTTCGCCCAGATTTTCTCTGCGGTGACAGGTTACCGTAATAACTCTCCTCGTTTCAAAATCGATGTTCTTTAGTGTTTCGTCCTCAAAGGTATAAGGTTTGTCGGCCACCTGAAGCAGTGCATCGATGACCGTATTTCCCGTGATAAAAATCGCTTCATCGGGGATCGCTTCCCGAAGCAGATTCTGCCGGTTTCTCTCCGTCGGGGCAAAATGCAGATCTGCGATGTGGCCGGTCAGAACCCGGTTCATTTCCTCCGGATAAGGAGAATATTTGTCGTAGGTTCTCAGGCCCGCTTCCACATGTCCAACCTTTATTTGTTGATAAAAAGCTGCCAGCGACGTTGCAAAGGTCGTTGTGGTGTCTCCGTGAACGAGTACGATATCAGGCTTTTCCTTTTTCAATATCTCTTCCAAACCGATCAATACATTCGAAGTGATCTGATTGATGGTCTGGTTTTGTTTCATTATATTGAGATCATAATCGGGAATCAGTTCAAACAGTTCCAGCACTTGATCCAGCATTTCCCTGTGCTGTGCCGTTACGCATAATACCGATTCGATTCCCGGTTCTTCGTTTAATTTCTTTACAAGAGGCGCCATTTTGATCGCCTCGGGTCGTGTTCCAAATACAGTTAAAACTTTCATGCTAGGCCTCCGTCTTCTTTTTATTCTTTTCCAATACTTCCGTATTCACCGCCTTCAGATTCAGGCTCGTGCTGTTGGGATCGGTAAGGAAAACGTAGATGAAGGTCGATGCAATCAAGATCAGCAAGCCGGACTCGATGAACAGATCCCTGCTGATGAGGATCGCCGCAACACCCATAACGCCGCTGATTCCGTAGAGGGTCAGCACCGTTCTTCTCTGTCCCAGCCCCGCCGCCATAATGCGGTGGTGCAGATGGCCTTTGTCCGCTTCCATAATGGGCCGCTTATTGATCACTCTTCTCAGGATTGCAAATGCCGTATCAAAGATTGGAAGACCCAGCACCAATACCGGAACAACCGTGGCCAGCATGGTGGCGCTTTTCATCGGGCTCATCACGGAAAGGCCTGCCAGCATGAATCCCAGAAACAACGCCCCGCCGTCACCCATGAAAATCTTTGCCGGGTTGAAGTTGAACGGAAGGAAGCCCAGCGCTCCTCCTGCAATCGCAAGCATTGCCATGCAGGCCACCGTATTCCCGTTGATGTATGCAGCATATCCGATGGAAACTGATGCGATAAAGGCAACCCCACCGGCCAGTCCGTCCAATCCGTCAATGAGATTAATGGTATTCGTAATACCTACGATCCAGATGACCGTTACCAGCAAACTGATGATCCACGGTAAGAAGTAATATCCGTCACCGAAGGGGTTTCCAATAAAGTTGATCCTTACGCTGAATTGAAACAGAATGAATGCGCATAGTATTTGAAAGCCTAGTTTGACCTTGGCAGGCAAATTCCTCAAATCATCGATAATGCCTACGAGAAACATGAGCGTTCCCCCTGCAATGACTCCCATCAAGTTTGTGCTGAAGGGAAGAAATATCAGCATGGAAGCCACCGTTCCAATGTAAATCGCCATGCCTCCAAATCTCGGCATCGCTTTTGTATGCATTCTCCGATTGTCCTTCGGTATGTCCACCGCACCGATTTTTGGTGCTATTTTAATTGCTACCGGCGTAAATACCAGTGCTAATATAAATGCCGTTAAAAATATTAGTAAATACTGACTCATTTTCTTGTCCTTCCATATCTCTTTTCCCTTATGTAAATACCTATTTCGCCTCGTCGAACATTTCTATCTTCAGGCCGGCTTCCTCGAGAATTTCAAGCGAAAGATCATCGGGATAACCCTCTCTTACGACGATCCGGGTCAGACCCGCATTGATGATCATCTTGGCGCAGATCACACAGGGCTGGTGGGTACAGTAAATGGTTCCCCCCGCTATGCTTTGTCCCAAATATGCAGCCTGAATGATTGCATTCTGTTCGGCATGAAGTGCCATGCAAAGCTCGTGCCTCTGTCCGGACGGCACGTTCAGCTTTTGCCTCAAACAGCCACCACGCTCATCACAATGTTTGATTCCGTTGGGTGCGCCGTTATAGCCGGTTGCCATGATCCTCTTATCTTTGACGATAACCGCTCCAACCTGTCTTCTCATGCAGGTCGATCGCTTTTGCGTTACTTCTGCCATTTCCATAAAGTATTGATCCCAACTCGGTCTGTCCATACCGTTCTCCTTCCAAAATAACAAATATTACTAATTAGATGCAAATCCACCCTTGACAGTCGCCAAACAGTTTATTTCTCGGACTTGAATATTCGATTTGCAACCCTTACCGTATCCATCGCATCCTTGCAGTAGAAATCAGCACCGATCTTTTCTGCGTAGTCTGCAGTCAGTACCGCTCCGCCTACGGCTGTCACACAATCGAGACCTGCATCCTTTAACGCCTTGATCGTCTTTTCCATATTGTCTACCGTCGTTGTCATCAAAGCGGAAAGTCCGACCATTTTTATATTCTCGCGTTTGGCTGTCTCAACCACCGTTTCGATGGGAACGTCCTTGCCCAGGTCCACGACCTCATATCCATAGTTTTCCAGCAGTACTTTTACAATATTTTTACCGATATCATGGATATCGCCCTGAACGGTTGCCAGAATCACTTTCCCATAAGATATCATTCCTCCGGAGGCCTTCATGGCTTCCTTCAGTACGACGAAAGCCGCTTTCACCGTATCGGCGGATTTGATGAGCTGCGGGAGGAAACAGGCCCCGCTTTCATACTCCCTTCCGACAATCTCAAGTGCGGGAATGATTTTTTGCTCGATGATTTCAAGCGGCTTCATAGTTTTGAGAAGCGCTTCCGTCGCATTGACGACCCGGTTGTCATATCCTTCAATAATAATTTTCTCCAACGTGATGTCCGAAGTTTCCTTCACGGCATCATGATCCGTCTGTCCGCCGTAAATCCGAATGTAATCTTTGGAGTCGATATCCTTATATGCCAACGCCTCAAACGAATGTATGGTGCTCATATATTCCGGCACCAGCGGATCGGTAATGGGCGCATCCAGCCCGGCTTCCAGCGCCATGGCCAGAAAAGTCCGGTTCAGCTGCATCCGTTCCGGCAGACCGAAGGAAACGTTGCTCACTCCCAGAACAGTTTTCACTCCATATTGTTTTTTAATCATTCGAATTGCTTCCAAAGTATCCCTTCCGGAACTTTGCTGTGCAGAAACGGTCAAAGTGAGGCAGTCTACAAGGATCCTCTCTCTGCCGATACCGTAGGTCTCCGCCTCTTTAATTATCCTGCCGGCGATTTCAAGTCTTTCCTCGGCAGTCTTCGGCAATCCTCTTTCATCCAGTGTCAGGGCAATGACGCAGGTCCCGTATTTCTTAACGATAGGTAACACCGCATCCATGCTTTCCTTCTTGCCGTTTACGGAGTTAATGATTGGTTTTCCATTATAATATCTTGCTGCGGCCTCGATGACCTCAGGATTGGCACTGTCGATCTGCAACGGAACGTTCACATTGGAAATCTTTTTCATCACTTCGATCATCATTTCAAGTTCATCGATATCCGGCAGTCCCACATTGACATCTAAAATATCCGCCCCTGCCTTCACCTGGCTGGTCGCTTCTTTTCTAATATAGGAGAAATTTCTTGTCTTTAATGCTTCTTTTAATAATTTCTTGCCGGTGGGGTTGATGCGTTCCCCAATGATTCGGATCCTGCCGTCAAAGACCACGGTTTTGGTCGATGAACTGACTGCAGTCATGGCTTTCGCCTTTCTTAACTTATCCGCATCAGCCGACAGTGCAGGATAATCCTTCGATTTGATGCTGTCAGCCAGAGCCGCGATATAATCCGGAGTTGTGCCGCAGCAGCCCCCCGCGATGGCGACGCCTGCCCGGAGCATTTCCTGCATTGCCTCCACATATTCCGAAATATCGACGGTATAGACTGCCTCTCCGTCGACCAGTGCAGGAAGTCCTGCATTCGGCTGAACCAACACAGGCAGTTTGGAATAAGCCAAAAATTCTTTCGCAATGGCGATCATATCGTTCGGCCCCAAAGAGCAGTTCACGCCCAGGGCATCAATTCCAAGATCCTGAAGGATGTTTACCGCAGTATGGGGATCGGTTCCCATGAGCATCCTTCCGTTTTTCTCTAAGGTAACGGAACAAAAGACCGGCAGATCGCAATTCTCTTTTGCTGCCAGCACCGCCGCCTTCATCTCATAGATATCGATAAAGGTTTCAAACAGCACAAAATCCGCACCGGCTTCCGCACCGGCAACGATCATTTCTTTATAAATATCATACGCTGTATCAAAGGTGAGTTCACCGCTCGGTTCCATCAGTTTTCCGATGGGCCCAAGGTCTAATGCAACGAATTTCCCGAGAGCCTGGAATTCCGCCGCCGCCTCTTTTGCGATCTTCACAGCCTGGGTGACGACCTGCTCTACCGTATAACCGCTCTTTTCGAGCTTAAACCGGTTGCAGCCAAAGGTGTTGGAGGAAACAAAATCGCTTCCGGCCTGATAATATTCTCTGTAAATCTCTTTGATGATCTCCGGTTGGGTAAAACTGAGAAGTTCAGGCAGCTCGCCTGCCTTAAGTCCGTATTTCTGCATCATTGTGCCCATGGCACCGTCGCATATTATGATTTTTTTCCCAATTAAGTCTGTAATTCTCTTCGGCACTTCTCATTCACCTCGCTTCTTTCTTACTATTATAATATAATAACATTGCGTTATGTTCTACTAGCACTGCAATCTTCGGATGTTTTCGATGTTATCAATAATTCTTTTCGCCGTGTCCGGTTTGTTCATGGTATATAAATGGATCCCACGGACTCCCCACGCCATCAGGTCGATGATCTGCTCGATGGCATAGGCCTCTCCAGCTTCCTTCAAGGCTTCCGGATTGTGTTCATAGCGATCTAAAATTCGTTTGAACTTAGGCGGAAGCTCGCAGCCTGCAAGTTTCGTAATTCTTAAGATCTGATGTTTGTTCAGTACCGGCAGGATGCCTGCAGAAACAGGAACCTCAACGCCGGCCAGATCAATTGCATCCATGAATCGGTAAAACAACTCATTGTCGAAGAAAAGCTGTGAGATCAGATAATCAACGCCCATATCCACTTTTTCTCTTAAATATTTAATGTCCTGCACCAGGTTATCACAGTCGATATGACCTTCCGGATAGCAGGCTGCGCCGACGGAAAAATCGTCCGCCTCCTTGATTTCCCGGATTAAGTCAGCTGCATGCTCATAATGGAGCGGATCGGGGAACTCAAAGTCCGGGTCATCGGGGAGATCCCCTCTCATGGCAAGGATATTTTTTATTCCACTTGTCTTCATATCATGGAGGACTTCCTTGATCTGCTGCTTTGTTGCCGAAATACAGGTCAGATGCGCCAGACTCTCGATGCGGTATTCTTCTTTGATTCTGGATGCGATCTCCACCGTTCGGTCCTTTGCCTTTCCGCCTGCCCCGTAGGTAACGCTGATAAAATCGGGTTTGATGTCCTTCAGTTCGTCCAGTGTCTTGAAAACTGTCTCTATCGGCGAATCCATTTTTGGTGGAAATATTTCCAGGGAGATTACCGTCTTCTTTGTTTTATAAATTTCGCTTATCTTCATTGTGTCTTCCTTTCGACTACTAGCTGCATTGATTGCTGCCTTTATTATAAAATTGCGTTCTGCAACTTTTCTTCCTCATAAAATACTTCCGCCAGATACAGGCCTTGCGGCGGAGCGGTGTGACCTGCCCGCTGCCGATCCTTGCTTTTTATGATCTCCGGCAGTTCCTTCGGGGTTTTTTTACCCAGTCCCACGTCGATCAACGTGCCGGCGATGATCCGGACCATATTATACAGAAATCCATCGCCGATTATTTCAAATTCTATTTTCATATTCTCAAGTGCGGCAAGCCGGGCACTGTGAATCGTCCGGATGGTGGATTCCATTTCCTTTCCACCGGCTGCCTGGAAACATTTGAAGTCTCTGGTCCCGATCAAATAGACCGCTGCCTGCTTCATGGCATCCAGATCCAGTTTCCTGCCGACCTGATCGCTGTAATTTCTTTGGAAAGGGTCGGGGCTCTGTGAATTGTTTATCTTATAAATATACTTTTTCCCTATTGCATCAAATCTTGCATGGAAATCATCGGGCACTTCTTCCGCTGCCAGGACCGCAACGTCACCGGAAGCTTTCCGGCTCTTTTCCGAAGCTGCAGAGGCAAAGATTCCGTTTGCAACCATTGGTATCTTTTCGATGGGAATGCTGAATTCTGCAGTAAAACTTGCTCTCTGACCATATGCATGAACTCCCGCATCGGTTCTACTCGTTCCGTTGATCTTGATCGGCTGAGCACAGACGACGCTGAGCGCCCGCTCCACTTCTCCCTGAACACTTCTTTGCTCGGGCTGTTTTTGCCATCCGCAGAAATCAGTGCCGTCATATGCAATTGTCAAAAGGACATTTTTCATGCGCATTTCCTGTTCCATTATCCGGCTCAGTCATGACCATTTCGTCTGCTTCAGTCATGGCTGGCAAGTCCGCTTCCGTTGATTGGGATTGTTTCACCGAGATAAGTAGGTTCCGGTCGAATGATCATTTTGAGAAAATCCTTGTCTCGAGCCAGTATTTCACGAATGTCGCGATATCTTTGCCCCGCATAAGCCCGTGGCGCAGGGACCACGCCATAACTCTCCATGCCAAGACCGCGCGCCGTATACAGTGCCCTGTACTGGTGATATCTCTGTGTTATGATGATTACCTTCTCTACGAGAAAAATATCTCTGGCACGGTACATCGATTCATAGGTCGAAAAGCCTGCATGGTCCATAAAGATATCTTCCGACGGGACCCCTGCATTCCGCGTATATTCCTTCATGGCATTGACTTCGTCATACTCCTCCTGCCCGTTGTCTCCGCTCAGCAAAAGCTTTGGAGCCGCACCTGCCTGATATAATTCAATGCCTTTATCCAATCGGTCCTGCAGCATATGATTCGGTGTACCGTCTGCTTTCAAGCCCGCACCCAAAACAAGAATGCAGTCCGCGCCAAGCTCCAATGCAGCTTCATCGGTGATCAGATACTTTTCCATGGATGCTTGCATATAGGCGCTGATGGCGGGTGGTGCCGACAGAGCGAAAACAAGCAGAATCAGTACGGAAATCCACATGACTTTCCTTTTCTTTTTCTTAGCCATCTCAAACCTTTACTATCTCGGAAGTTCTATCTTCTTGTGCTCTTTCGATTGTCTGTACAGAGTAAATTTTCTACCGATGGACTGGACATATTCGGCCTTTAAAATATCCGCAAGTTCGTTGGCGGCATCCTTCGGGGTCAATTCACAGCCTTCCTGGAGTTTGACTTTAACCAGTTCTCTCATTTCCAGCCATGTTTCCATCTCTTTTACGATATTGTCCGTCATTCCTGATTTTCCTATATATACCGTGGGTTCCAGTTCATGTGCCAGACCTCTTAAAAAACCTCTTTGTTTGCTTGTAATCATTTCCTTTTCCTTTTCTTTTCATTTATGATGAAATCATAATTTGTATCAGAATATTATACTATCATTTCACTCCTTGCGTCAAATCTATTTCCATGTTCAGTGAGACATCAACGAATGCTGCCAAATGCATAAAAACGGATACTTTTGCCTTCCGCGCGGCTTTCGTCGCGCGAACAAATCGCAAATGCGATTTGTTCAGCAGAATTAGTTATAATATTTTGAAAATTTAATAAATAATGATTGATATCTTACCGGAACAAATGTTAATATAAACAATAAGAGAACAGCGAATTGCAAACGAAGAAGTTTTATAAGCAAAAACTGCAGGAAGATTATGGCGTTGAAGTGATTGAACTGTCGAAAGAAGAAATTGCAGCAAACGCCGACTATGTCCGGGATAAAACCTGGACCCGACTGGAAGAAGTCCTCACTCCCGAGTTGATCGCAGGATTTCGGGAAGAAGTGGAAAAACTTAAGCAATAATACGATTGAATTCGTCAATAATATTGAGTACTACTACTCCATTAAACTCATACAACAACATAGAGAGAGGATAGCCGATCCGGTTATCCTCTTTCTATGTCTTGATATAGAGATCCGCCAGTACCGCAAGTTCCGGCTGAAACAGAATATAGAAAGACGCTGAAGCTGCAATAAACGGCCCGAGGGGCTGCTCCTCCCCTATTTTTATTTTGCCGTTGATCAGACCGGCCCCAAAGACCAGGGCGCTTGAAAAAACCGTTAAGATCAGGATAATGACAACGCCCTTTAAGCCAAGCAGCAAGCCGATGGCTGCAAACAGCTTCACATCTCCAAATCCCATGGCTTCTTTTCGATACAGGAGTTTCCCGATTACTCCCATCAGCAGGATGCTGCCCCCGCCGACCAGCGCACCGGTCAACTGGGATTGATAAGATGAGTGAAACGGTATAAATCCGAAGGCGGTTACCGCCAGCGCAATGACAAACTGATCGGGTATGATCCTATATTTCATGTCCGCAATTCCAATCTGCAGCAGAAGCCAAAGGGCTATGATCCCGGGGATCGCATATAAGAATCCCTGCTCCAGCAGCTTTACCGAGGATGCAGTAAAGACCAGGATAAACACGATCGTCCAAGGTCTTTTTTTTATTCTTTCCCCCCACATTCCCGGATCCGGCGTCTGATTGTAATCGCAAAGCCATTTTGCCGGGATACGGTTAAATGTATAGACAGCGGAAAAGCCGGCAAGGATACCTGCCGCTATGAAAAATACGATTTTAATCAGAATCATAATTGTGTCCACCTTTTATCTCACCTCTGATTTCATTCTAGCAAAAATCATGTGGAACCACAATATGGGAGTGTGGGTATCTTAGCATCACCATTTTTTGTCAAGAACCCATTCGATCCTACAAAAGTATCATTTTTACGATAGAATAATTAAATTTATTAGCAAATTTTAGCGATAAATAGTATGCCTTCTTTCATTTTATTTTGAGTTTATCAATTTACTTTTATTGTATATCCCTGTAAAATAAAGGTCATAATATAGCAAAAAAAGGATATGGACTCAAAATAATGGTAATTGACCCGGTAAGAAGGAGCTTTGCCCTATGAAAAAAGTAAATTTGAGTTTCATGGCTGTAATGATCATCAGTCTGGTCATTATTCTGATAATGAATACGATGGCTGTTTTTGCATACCGCGACGAGGTGGTTTTGATTGAAACCCGTAAGGACAATATGCTGAGCTTTCATATTAAGTATTCCAATTTAATGGATAACCTGAACAACAATGCGAAGCAGTACATAAAGACCAACGACGAGCGGTTTAAAACAGAATTTTACAATTTACTGAACAACTATATAATCAGTGACACCATATCATTGGAATACCGCATCTTTACGGAAGAGCAGGCAACCGACAACCTGAAAGAAATTCTCAACTACACGGACTTTACTATGTCCTCACAAGCCGATTATATTAAATTCAATAACAAAGAGCAGATACTTTATGTTGATTTTTTAAGCAACTTTCATAAGCTGATCAACATCCTCTCCAATACGGTAAATACCAAGGATCCGTCCGGGGTTATGTCTACCGAATTCGACAACTCCTATTTAAAACAGGCCGATCTCATGACAAGCCTTACCAAAAGTTATATCGGCAGGCTGAACCAGCAAGAGGATGCAGCATTATTGCGTCAAAGAACGCTGGAGTATTCTCTCGTTGCCTTTTCCCTCCTCCTGCTTTGCTTTGCCACCGCTACCTTCTATCTGATTCTGAGAGAAAATGCCTATAATTCCTACTTCAGTAAGCTTTATAATACGGTAGTCGAGAATATCGACGGTGGAATCGCAATATTGGATAAGAATTATCGTTATGATTATATGAATTCGAAATATAAAGAGATTTTAGGAATCTCCGCAGATAATCCGAGAGGAAAGACGCTGCACGACACCTTTGAGCAGAATCTTGCGGATGTTCTTGGAAATGCAACCATGGATAATTCCAGCGGAGAAGGCAAGCTGGATCTCATCATTGGAAACAAGAAGAAAAATATTGTTTACAGCTACTTAACCATTGATGATGAACGAGGAAACAATAAGTACGTTCATCTGCTCCGGGATACTTCGAAAACAGAAGAACTGCAAGCCCAGCTCAGAAAGCAGCTAAAGGAAATCAATTTCTATTCACAGGCCAAAGACTCCTTTATTGCAAATATTTCTCATGAGATCAAAACGCCGATTAACGCAATTTTAGGAATGGTGCACTTCCTCAAGAGCACCCGGCTGTCACAAAATCAGAAGGATCTTGTTCGAAAAATAGAAACCTCCTCCGACATCCTTCTTACCATTATCAGCGACGTGCTGGATTTGTCAAAGATCAAAAACAACTCCCTCAGCCTGTATCCATCCGATTTTTCGCTGGAAATGGTAATCAAAAATGTCGAGGATATGTTCTCCAATCAACTGACCTTTAAGGGTATTGAATGGCGTACTGATTATGATTTCAACAAGAATCTCTGTCTTCACCTGGACAAGACCAGATTTGTCCAGGTATTGGTCAACCTGATCAACAACGCCTGCAAGTTTACCGAATCCGGATATATAATGCTTTCCGTAGAAGCCTTATCGGAAAATGAAGAAATGGTTCTGCTTCAGTTCTGTATTGAGGATACAGGAATCGGGATTGCCGAAAAAGATATTTCCAAGCTGTTCCGGGAATTTGAGCAGCTGGAAAACCACCTGACGAAACAGCATCAGGGCACCGGCCTGGGCCTTTACATTTGCAAAAATATAATCGAAAGCATGGACGGGCGCATGTGGGTCAAGAGCACCAAGGGACAGGGAAGCAAGTTCTATTTTTCCATGCCGGTAAAAAAGGCTCTTGAGTCGAAGCTCAGTGCCACTACAAATGTGATCAATATTATTCCTTTGGACGGAAACGGCGGAAAAGCACTGGTGGTTGAAGATACGGAAATCAACGCCGAAGTAGCCGTAAAGCTTTTAAACGATGTAAATATCGCCTGTGATACCGTGGCCGATGGTACGTCGGCAATAGAAATGTGCCGGAACAAACCATCCGATTATTACAATGTGATCCTGATGGATATCCACATGCCGATTATGGATGGATATACCGCTGCAAACATACTGAAAAAAAAGATGACGGTCACTTCACCCATTGTCGCACTGACTGCCTCCGATATCAACGATCAGACCAGGGCCGAGCATGCGGATACCATTGAAAGCTTTATTCTGAAGCCTTTTAAGGCAGCAGCATTTTATAAAGCCATCGCTCCATATTTTCCGAATCAGGATGAAAACATGCCGCCTCATACCGGCCGAAAAATGCAATCTGAGATAACGGTACCAAGCAAAGGCAAGGAGCAAAGTCCGACGATAAAAGCGGGTTCCGCATCGCAAAATGCAGAAGAGAAAAGAGATCCGTTTGCCGGACGTGAGGATGCCATTAAAAATTTAGGCGGCCTGGAAGCCATTTATTATAAACATGTGGAAAAATTTAAAATCAACTATGCCAACACGGCGGAACACATCGCCGCATTATTGGAAGAAAAGAACTACGATGAAGCAAGACGTCTGGCCCATTCCATCAAAGGCCTGGGGGGCACGCTGGGAATGCTTGATGTCATGGAATCAAGCTCAGAACTCGAAAAAGCCATCCTGAAAGGGGAAGGTTATTATTTTAGTGTCGAGCTGGAAAACTTTGAAAAAGAATTAAAAGCCGCCATCGATGCAATATAAAATTCGAGTTCGTAACATTTGTTAACATTTACGTAAAGAGTTTTCATACTATTGAAAAGGTTTGATAATATGCCTCTAGTATACTGTGATGGAATGATTAATCGAATTTATTTGATATGATTTACGAAAGTATATTTGAGGGGAGTAATATATTGACATTTACAAATGAAGTGGGAATCGACCTCGGAACATCAAATGTTTTGGTTTATGTAAAAGGCAAAGGTGTGGTTATAAATGAACCATCCGTCGTAGCAATCAATACAGACACAGACGAAATTCTTGCCGTAGGGGAAGATGCAAGACAGATGCTTGGCCGAACACCGAGCAACATTATTGCCGTAAGACCTTTAAGAGACGGAGTTATTTCAAATTACGACATAACCGAAAGAATGATAAAGTATTTTATCAGGAAAATTTGTGGCAGCAACCGGTTTTCTAAGTCAAAAATCATAGTCAGTGTTCCAAGCGGAATAACGGAAGTAGAAAAAAGGGCGATCACAGAAGCTGCTACACAAGCCGGTGGTAAAGAGGTATATCTTATCGAAGAACCTGTTGCCGCTGCAATCGGGGCGAGTCTTGACATTGCAAGTCCGGAAGGAGTTATGATTATTGATATTGGTGGGGGAACTACTGATATTGCCGTAATTTCGCTTGGTGGAATTGTGACAAGCGCATTGATAAAGATTGCCGGCGACAAATTTGATGAAGCAATCATCAAATACGTACGCAAAGAACACAATCTTTATATTGGGGAACGTACTGCTGAGGAAATAAAGATGACGATTGGCAGTGCATATCAACGAGAAAAAGAAGTCGTCATGGAATGCAGAGGGAGAGATTTGGTGACAGGTCTGCCAATTTCAGTCAAAGTTACATCTACTGAAATACAGGGAGCGTTGGATGAATCGCTGCAGATTATCTGCGCGGCTGTTCATGAAGTCCTGGAACGAACCCCTCCTGAGTTGTCGGCGGATATCAGTATCAGCGGTATTGTGATTAACGGTGGTGGAGCACTTCTTTATGGCATAGATAAGAGGATTGAGAAAAGTACCGGTATAAAAGTAACCATAACCGAAGAGCCTAAATCCTGTGTTGCAATAGGAACAGGGAAAGCATTAGACTTTATAAATACCCTTGGGAGAAATCAATTAAATAGGAGAAGGCCTTACATATGAAAAAAATTTGTAATATGCTTATCACGATATTGATATTATCTCTTATATTATGCTCATGCTCAACCGTCAGCAAAGAAAAAGTATCAGGCGGTAAAGCGGATGATTTTACTTTATTAGCGGAGCTGCGTTCCAGACCAATTGAGGACAATGATCTTGTTCGGGTCGGGGAACTAATGGAAATTGACGGAGATATTAATGCATTTGATTATTTTCCAATAGACGAAACCGGGATGATCTATTTATTGAAAGATGGCGCGGGAGCAATCAGCGGAATCTACCAATCAAGGGGTAAGCAAAGTATTGACGGTTATGGGGAAGCATATTGTGTGGCACAAATTCAATATAATAATTTCTACATAAATAATCAATACAGTCAATATGCTGATGAAGATTCAAAAAAAAATATAAGTGAAGTAATCAGTTGTTATGACATGAATGAAGACGGAGACATTGTTCGTATCGGCGAAGTGAAGGACGGGGTATTCACTGAACTGGATTCCGATGGAATTCATCAAGTATTAGGGATAACGAATGTGACGATTAATAATACAACGTATCAGGATTGCCTGGTAGTTGAAAACAGCAGCGTACAAAGATCGGATGGTATTTCCGCAGCAGTTTCAGATATAACTTATTATGCAAAAGATATGGGGCCGGTATATTATGAATTCCGTTCAAACAGAATAAAAGGGGATGAGGATTATACATCAAGTTTTGCTTATGTTGACAACGAACCCGGAGCAGCGGTGTCATTGCATGATGCATTAAAAAAACTGAAGAGCCTTGGAGATCTCACGAATTATACGATCGAATATAAATGGAGTCAAAATATAGATGGCAAATTGTACTATGTATTTTGGATTTTAGCAGATACGGATTCGGAGTCCTATGTATATTTAATAAGTCAAACGGATTTGGAGGTTTATGAAGCTACCGGATCCGATGAACAGGGAAGATACCTTATTAATTAAATATGAGAAAAAGAGGCAAGCCTTAAAATATATGGCTTGCCTCTTTCTTATTAAGATAAACTTGCTTCTGACCTCTTTTACGATATGAAAAAGTATTTTCTAAGAAAACCGTGAAACCTATTACCGCCTTTGATGCGAAGCATCTCAAAGTCGGCGGTTTTCGTGAAAATACTTATTTTATATTCCAGAGCTCTTCATCGGTGGGAACGTGATTGTCCTTCATGAAATATGCGATTCTTGAAATGTTGATGAGGTGCTTGTAATCCAGATTTTCCGAAATGCTGTTATTGCCCCAGGAACCGCAGCCCAAGGTATTGGTAGGAGCCAATCCGTTATAGAAGCTTCCTCCCGCACTGGTTGCACAGGTCTGGTTGATCACAAATCTGCTGACGCACAATTCCCTGCCTGCATATTCGATATGCTCCTTGCTCTTGGAATGAATGGATACACTGTGGCCCTTTCCTTCCTCCTCCAGATTGGCACGTGCAATTTCAACACCTTCTTCAAAGGTTTTATATTTAAATGCAGCCAGAACCGGGCACATCTTTTCCTTTGCCAGAATATCGTCTTCCCCACTTCCGTCAGCCTCAACAATAATTACTTTCGTTCCTTCCGGTATGGTCAGCTTGGCCAATCCGGCAATGGTTTCAACGGATTGACCCACAACATGGCGGCTCATGGCTCCGTCAACAAACATAGCCGCTCTCATGGCTTCTTTGTCCTCAGGCTTCGTAATTACAAAAGCGCCGTTCTTTTCAAATTCTTTGATCATTTCCTCATATCTGGACGCCGGCATAATGATGGACTGTTCGCCGGAGCAGATAATGCCGTTGTCAAAGATTCTTCCGGCTATGATCTGCGGCGCCGCCGTCTCGATATCCGCATCGGCATCGATGATGCACTGCACATTCCCCGCACCCACGCCAAGGGCCGGCTTTCCGCTGCTGTAAGCAGCCTTCACCATTCCCATTCCGCCGGTGGCGATGACAATGTCAGCGCTTGAGATCAGGTTTGTTGTGTTTTCTCGTGACTGCTGGTCCAGGATCTGGATCAGGTGCTTCGGCGCTCCCAGTTTATCCAGCTCTGCGTTGATCATCTCGATTGCTTTTGTACTGCATCGGATCGACTTATGATGCGGCGTGATGATGATGGCATTTCCGCCCTTCAGTGCAAACATGGCATTACTCATGGGTGTTACGATCGGATTTGTACAAGGGGTAATGGCGGCAACCACACCGATGGGTTTTGCGACCTTGGTGATTCCCGTCGCTTCGTCCCTTTCAATGATCCCTTTGGATATCTTGCCTTTCAGGCTGCTCCAAATGATCCGGGCTTTCCCCTTGTTCTTGGCAATTTTATCTGCTACAACGCCCATACCCGTTTCATCCACGGAGATTTCCGCAAGGTATTCCGCGTTGTCATGAACGACCTTGGCAATGGTCATGACTGCCTCATCGATTTGTTCCTGCGAGAACTTCTCGAATTCCCTTTGTGCTTTTCTCGCTCTCTCAATATATTCATCGATATAAGCCTTACTATCCATTTCCATTTTTATTTCCTCCTCGTAATTAGTACTCTGTAACCCTAGTTACAGAGTACTAGACCATCTTAGTCGGGTCGACAAATCGATCAAATTCCTCTTCCGTAAGGATTCCCAGAGCTGCCGCCGCCTGCTTCAGAGTCAGGTTCTGCTTGTAGGCCGTCTTTGCGATTTCGGCTGCCTTTTCGTAGCCGATATGGGGATTCAACGCGGTTACCAGCATCAGCGACGATTCCAGATTACTCTTTATCTTCTCTACGTTCGGCAAAATGCCTGACGCACAATTCTTTTCAAAGGATTCCATCGCATCCGACAACAGACGGATGGACTGGAGCATATTGTAAATCAGCACCGGCATATAAACGTTCAGCTGGAAATTCCCCTGAGAAGCTGCAAAGCTCACCGCCGTATCATTGGCCATTACCTGACAGCATACCATGGTCAGCGCCTCACACTGGGTCGGATTGACCTTCCCGGGCATGATGGAGCTTCCCGGTTCGTTTTCCGGTATGGACAATTCACCGATCCCGCATCTCGGTCCGCTGGCAAGCCAGCGAACATCGTTGGCGATCTTCATTAAATTCGCAGCCAGCGCCTTCAGTGCGCCGTGGGTATATACCAGTGCATCCTTGCTTGTTAGGGCATGGAACTTATTCGGTGCCGTGACGAACTCCAATCCTGACAGCATCGATATTTTAACCGCTGCTCTTTCACCGAACTCGGGGTGGGTGTTCAAGCCCGTACCTACCGCCGTACCGCCCAGTGCGATCTCCTTCAAATAGTCCAGACTGCTTTGGATCATGCTTTCCGTCTGTTCCAGCATAACAAGCCAACCGCTGATTTCCTGTCCCAGGGTCAACGGCGTCGCATCCTGAAGATGCGTTCTGCCGATTTTAATAATATTTTTATTTTTCTCGCTCAAATCGCGGAAAGTCTCTTCCAGACGATACAGCGCGGGATAAAGACGGCCTTCGATTTCCATAACTGCAGCAATATGCATGGCTGTCGGGAAGGTGTCATTGGAGCTCTGCGCTTTGTTTACATGATCGTTGGGATGGATCACCTTTTTTCCGAGGATCGCATTTCCGCGGTTTGCGATCACTTCATTGACGTTCATATTGGTTTGCGTCCCGCTTCCGGTCTGCCATACCACCAGAGGGAACTGGTCATCCCACTTACCCTCGAAGATTTCGTCGCATGCAGCAGTAATGGCGTCCGCGATGGGCGGATCCAGTTGACCCAGTTCTACGTTCACAAGTGCCGCGGCCTTCTTTAACAAGGCAAAGGCTCGAATGATTTCCAACGGCATTCTCTCTGTACCGATTTCAAAATTCTCCAGGCTTCTTTGTGTCTGGGCTCCCCAAAGCTTATCCTCTTCCACTGCAATTTCGCCCATGGAGTCGTGCTCGATCCGATAACCCTTTAATTCATCCTTACTCATTTAACAATCCTTTCTCCCGTTCCTGACAGTTTACTTCTTCAGCCAGGCTTCGCCTGCAGCCTTTGCCACCGCCTCGGCTACGCCGGGGTGGAATGCGCTCGGTATGATATAATCTTCTCTTAATTCATTGTCCGGAATGATCCCCGCAATCGCATAGGCGGCGGCTACCTTCATTTCCTCGGTGATTCTGGCCGCTCGAACAGTCAAGGCACCTTTGAAGATTCCCGGAAATGCCAATACGTTATTGATTTGATTCGGAAAGTCCGAGCGTCCCGTTCCGATGATCCTTGCCCCGGCCTCTTTTGCCAGCTCCGGCATGATTTCCGGTTCCGGATTCGCCATGGCAAAGATGATGGGATCCGGTGCCATGGTTTTTACCATTTCCACCGTCAGCACCTTCGGTGCGGATACCCCGACAAACATGTCCATCCCTCGAACGGCATCGGCCAGAGTCCCGGTTCGCTCCTCGTGATTGGTAAGCTCCGCCAACTCCAGCTTGCTCGGCGACAAGCCTTCCGTTGATTTTGATATGATGCCTTTTGTATCGCAAGCAATGATATCCTCTACTCCCAACGCCTTAAGCATCTTCACGATGGCCATGCCCGCGGCTCCCGCTCCGTTGAGGACGACCTT
>CAZTEH010000022.1:0-34763 GCA_964612345.1 uncultured Oscillospiraceae bacterium
GATCTTTTGGATCGGTAGAGTGTTTCATTTCTTCGGTAATTTCCTTCTTCTCATAATGATGGAACATTTTATTTCGCAATCGTAATCCTGATAAAATCACAATAATGTAGTTAAAGTCTTCTTGCAATGCTTTCATTTATATGATATATTTTGAATATTCAAAATATTAACTTGGATTGATTTGATTATTACATTCCATTTAAGGTGTGTTATAAAATCAGATTTTGTCTAATCACACTTACAATGGAGGTAAGAAAAATGGAAGATAAAACATTAGCATGTAAAGATTGTGGTAAGGAATTTATATTTACCGAAGGCGAGCAGGCATTTTATAAAGAAAAAGGATTCGAAAACGAACCGCAAAGATGTCCTGATTGTAGAAAAGCAAAAAAACAGCAGAACAACAGCAACAGAGGATATAGATAATATTTTAAAAACTAAACCTGTATGAATTTATTCTTACAGGTTTTTTATTTATTGCATAGAATTAATATATACTTATTTTAAAACGTTTATGCAGATGCTTGATAGATAAAAAGCGTATGCTATACGCCTATTACACGGTGGTCCGTGGGAGAGAAGCGACTGCTGGGCAAGCGAAGCTTGCGTTGCCTGCACTGTATAAAATTGACGGGTACCGTGGTCATTTCTCTTCTAAAGCCTTAGTTATCAATGACGAAGCTATACGGAGCGCCTTAATTCTGCGTATGAGCAACGTGTGCTGAGAAGTACCTTGTTTCAATTTCGGCTGTACTTTCTCACACTTACTAATCGTTGAATCGATAGCCCTGAGAGCTTCCTCCAAATCTTCTTTTGTATAGTTATCCATTTCCTCACTCTCCAATAATTTTAACCAGTACACGCTTATCACGCATACCGTCGAACTCGCCGTAAAATATCTGCTCCCACGTTCCAAAGTCGAGTTTGCCGTTCGTAACCGCGACGACGACTTCGCGCCCCATTACAGAGCGCTTCAAGTGCGCGTCAGCGTTATCCTCGTAGCCATTATGATCATATTGGTTGTATGGCTTTTCCGGCGCGAGTTTTTCAAGCCAACGCTCGAAGTCGCGGTGCAGACCGCTCTCGTTATCGTTGATAAACACACTTGCAGTGATGTTCATCGCGTTCACGAGGCACAAGCCCTCGCGGATTCCGCTCTCAGAAAGTGATGCTTCGACCTGCGGCGTTATGTTGATATAAGCGCGGCGGGTTTTTGTGTTAAAATGCAGTTCTTTTCTGTAAGATTTCATTTGTGTAACCTCTCTATCGTTGTTCTTATATAAAAATCTTAAATTATTTGTACTCAAATGAAAGTATACATCCATTTTATTTGATGCACCATTATTATTTGAATCCTTATATATTATTTAGATGAATGAATAATTTGAATACAACAAAATAATTTGGAAACACATTGACATTTATAAATGTGTTGCATATAATGATATATAGATAATTATCTATTAGTTTAAAGCTTGCCAATAATAGCTTTAAACGAAAGCGTTACATAAATTAGGAAAGAGAAATTAAGGTGGCATTTATGAATGTGTTAAAAACAATATGGGATTTTTTCCAGTATCAAATACTTGGGATGAGATGGCTGAATGAACTGATCGGAAATGGACTAACCTCGGTTGGTTTGGATATTAACGAAAGAATGGGTGGAAGTATACAGTTTTTCATCTACGACATTATTAAAATACTGATACTGCTGTCGGTATTGATCTTTGTAATATCATATATCCAAAGCTATTTCCCTCCGGAAAGGACAAAGCAGATTTTAGGAAAATACAGAGGAATCACAGCGAATACAATGGGGGCGTTGCTTGGAACGGTTACACCATTCTGCAGTTGCTCTTCGATCCCTCTTTTCATTGGGTTTACGAATGCAGGTTTACCGTTGGGCGTTACGTTTTCATTCTTGATTTCATCCCCTCTGGTTGATTTAGGTGCATTTGTACTTCTGATGAGCATCTTCGGATTTAAAATATCTCTTGCTTATGTTGTTGTAGGGCTTATTCTTGCGATCCTTGGTGGATCACTCATCGAAAGACTTAAGATGGAAGATGAAATTGAACAATATATCAGAGCAGCCGGAAGTGTGGATTTAGAAGTTCCTGACCTTACAAGGAAAGACAGACTTTTATATGCGAAAGAACAAATGCAGAATACCGTTAAAAAGGTTTACCTATATGTCTTAATCGGTGTCGGGATTGGGGCTTTGATTCACAATTGGATTCCTACGGAAGTGATACAGGGAATCTTGGGTAAAGAGAATCCATTCTCTGTTTTAATTGCAACTGCCGTCGGCATTCCAATGTATGCCGATATATTTGGTACGCTGCCTATCGCAGAGGCATTGTTTTCGAAAGGGATTGGTCTGGGAACAATATTATCATTTATGATGGCGGTCACTGCACTATCCCTTCCTTCTATCATAATGCTCAGAAAAGCAGTGAAGCCGAAATTACTTGGGGTCTTCGTATTGACGGTATCCGTTGGTATCATCATTATTGGTTACTTTTTCAATGCATTTAGTTTTCTTTTGGTCTAGTGGAAAATATTATTAAATATATGGAGGTACAAAAATGGCTAAAATGTGGTATCCTGTTATCGATTATGTTGCGTGTTTAGAATGTGGTGCTTGTATTGAGAAATGTCCACATGGTGTCTATGACAGGGAAAAATCACCATCGCCGATCGTAGTGAATCCAGACAACTGCATTGACAAATGCCATGGATGCGGCAACTTATGTCCTGTCGGTGCAATTACATATGTAGGTGATAATACTGGCTGGACTCCGTCGAATGGTGAGAAAATTGATAACGAAGATTGTGGCTGCGGTTGCTCCTGTGGAGGGAACTGTTAATGGATAGTGGAAAAAAGCAGAATCTTATTCGAATTGCGATATCGGTTCTGATCATTTTAATCGTAGCGGGGATATGGTTTGTGAAGAATAATGGTGATCAAGAAAGCCTTGAAGGATCAATGCAGGACAATCCTGATTTTACGCTTGATGCCACCGAATTAAACCTGGAGCAATTAAAGAGTTACAGCCTGCCGATTATTATCGACTTTGGCTCAGACAGTTGTATTCCTTGTCAAGAAATGGCCCCGGTCCTGAAAGAATTAAATGCTGAATTGCGTGGAAAAGCGATCGTGAAGTTTGTAGATGTATGGAAGTATCCGGAGCTAGCTGAAGGTTATCCAATCAGTGTAATCCCCACACAACTCTTCTTCGATAAAGATGGAAAACCTTACGCACCATCGGATCCGGAAGGAATGGGCATGACGTTGTATCAAACGAAAGATACGATGGAACACGTTTTTACAGCTCATGAAGGTGGTATAACGAAGGATCAGCTGCTTGATGCACTTTCGGAAATGGGGATGGAGGAATGATCAACGACTGGTTGGAAGTATTATCGCAACTAATACATAATAACCAATGGATAACGCCATTTATTGCACTCGCCGCAGGAATTCTTACATCATTCACTCCTTGTTCCCTGTCAAGTGTGCCCCTTGTCATCGGCTATGTCAGCGGAACCAGCGGCAATGATACGAAGAAGGCATTTGCTCTATCATTAACATTTGCACTTGGAATGGCCACTACTTTTACTGTACTGGGAACGATTGCGTCTTACCTTGGCAAGTTGATGGGTACATCATCCTCTCTGTGGTACATAGCACTTGGAGTGTTAATGGTACTGATGGCATTGCAGATCTTTGAAGTATATAACTTTATTCCATCTACTTCTCTGATTTCAAAGAGTGTCAAACGTGGATATATCGGAGCATTTGTGGCTGGAATTCTCGGAGGTATATTTTCTTCTCCATGCGCTACGCCTGTCCTTGTTGTTCTTCTTGCTATCGTAGCGAAGGGCGGAAATGTTTTAGCCGGGGTGCTGTTGCTTTTACTTTATTCGTTAGGCCATAGCATATTAGTCATTATTGCCGGGACATCTGTGGTATTTGTACGTAAATTAACTGCTAGTAAAAAGTACGGAATCCTAAGTGGAATCCTTGAATATGTGATGGGGATTGTAATTCTTCTTTTAGGATTCTATATGTTTTATTTAGGATTCTAATAAGAGATTTACTTAATTAATAAGTTATAAATATCCGTTTATAGCTGCAATGCCGCGGCTGTGATGTTGATTATTAGGAGGTATAGAAAATGAGTGAAAAAAAAGGTTTGTTTGGAGGCTTATTTGGTGGCAAAAAGACCGGATGCTGCTGTGATATCGAAATTGTTGAAGATAAGGAAGAAGTAAAAAGTGAAGAGCAGCAAGTTGCTACTGGTGCATTGAATATTAAGATTTTAGGACCTGGATGTAAGAATTGCGTTACATTAACAGAGAATACAAAAGCAGCACTTGAGCAAATGGGAATCGCATCTAATGTAGAGAAAGTGACCGATATGGCTGCAATCGCCGGTTATGGTATTATGTCAACACCAGGACTTGTTGTAAATGAAAAGGTGGTCTCATTTGGGAAGGTGTTGAAACCGAATGATATCGTTAAGATTCTTGAGAAAACAATGTAAGTAATTTCAAGTTTGAGGAGGGGAAATTATTGGATACCGATTACAAAGGATATGCGTTAATGATGAAAGCACTAGGTGACGAATCAAGGGTTAAAATCTTCGATATGCTTACAAAGGGTGAGCTTTGTGCGTGTAAGGTCCTGGAAGAATTCAATATCACGCAGCCGACGCTATCCTATCATATGAAGATTTTATGCGATAGTGGGTTGGTTAACGGCAGGCGCGATGGAATCTGGATGAGATACACGATTAACAAGGAAGCTTATGATCGTCTAAAGAGCTTTATTGATCATGTGGATTTATCTAGTTTTGATGAAAGCTCTAAGTGTGAATGTTAGAACTATAATTAAGAACTATTTCGAACGGGGTCGGTTTTACCACCTCGTTTTTTATTCGTATTTGGTGTTAAATATTTGTTAATTCGATTGACATAAATAACAATGAGGGGTAGTATATTCGTATAAGCAAATATATATAAATATAGATATATCTATCTATATGATGGGAGGTTGTTACACTGGATATTGTGAATGTCCTAAAAGCGCTATCGGATGAAACGCGGCTCAGAATACTAAATCTACTCTACGAAAAAGAACTGTGTGTCTGTGATATCAATGAATCTTTAAATATTATGCAGACGAAGGCATCCAGGCATCTTAGCTACTTAAAGAAAGCGGGACTCATAACAGGCAGAAAGCAAGCACAATGGGTTTACTACTCAATTATCAAAGATGAGGGCACCGCATTTATTGGTGATTTGATCGAAAAATCGCTTAGAAATAACCAGCCTTATGATAATGATCTGATTCAGCTTACGGCATGGTTAAAAAAGAAAAATATTAATTGTTAAACAGGAGGTATTATATGAGTATTGAAAAACGAGAAAAGTTATCTTTTCTTGACAGGTATCTGACTTTATGGATTTTTATTGCAATGGCGATCGGTGTTTTCGCCGGTTATGCATCCCCTTCCCTTGCTACAACGTTAGAAGGGATGAGCACAGGAACAACCTCATGGCCAATTGCCATCGGACTTATCATTATGATGTATCCGCCACTTGCCAAAGTAAAGTATGAAGAAATCGGCAAGGTAAAGGAAAACAAAAAGGTATTTGGATTTTCGCTGATCCAGAACTGGATTATCGGGCCAATATTAATGTTTGTGTTAGCAGCTATTTTCCTGCCTGATATGGCAGATTATGCTGTTGGAATTATCATCATCGGTTTGGCACGTTGTATCGCAATGGTTATTGTATGGAACACACTCGCAAAAGGAGATAATGAATATTGTGCTGCTTTAGTTGCAATGAATTCAATTTTCCAAATCCTATTATATTCCGTGTATATCTACTTCTTTGTAACTTTCTTGCCAAGAGTATTTGACCTTCCTTTTGGCGGGGGTGCAGTAGATATCAGCATGGGGGATGTCGCTAAGAGCGTCTTGATTTACCTTGGGATTCCATTTGCAGCAGGTCTGATCACAAGATTCTCTTTGATCTCAGCCAAGGGGAAAGAATGGTATGAAACAGTATTCATCCCTAAGATCTCACCGGTTGCATTGATTGCGTTGCTCTATACGATCGTGATTATGTTTACCTTAAAAGGGCAGTATATCGTTGAACTTCCGATGGATGTTGTCAGGATTGCTATTCCTCTGCTGATCTACTTTGCTATTATGTTCTTTGTCAGCTTCTTTATGTCAATGAGGAGCGGATTCAAATATGATCAAACAGTTACACTGGCATTTACTGCAGCAAGCAACAACTTTGAACTTGCGATTGCGGTTGCTGTATCCATCTTTGGTATCGGAAGCGGCCAGGCGTTTGCAGCAGTAATCGGGCCTTTAGCAGAGGTGCCTGTAATGATTGGTCTAGTGAATGTCGCATTAATGTTTAAAAACAAATACTATAATGAAGATGGCATTCCAAAACGGAATTAACCGTTGTATTCTTAACATAGGGTTAACATTGAATTAACACAAACTTTATCAACTGCGTTTTATTTTATATTATAATTAAACCAATAAAGAAGTGTATGGGGGGATATTATGATTAAAGTATTATTTGTATGTGTTCATAATTCAGCCAGAAGCCAAATGGCGGAAGCGTTTTTAAACGATTTTGGAAAAGATTATTTCTGTGCGGAAAGTGCGGGTTTAGAGCCTGCCCCATTAAATCCATTCGTCGTTAAAGCCATGAGTGAAATTGGATATGATATTTCTGGGAATTCTGTCGACTCGGTTTTTGGCTTTTTCAAAGAAGGCAGACACTATAATTTGATAATCAAGGTATGTGATATGAAAAGCGGACAAAAATGTCCTATTTTTCCTTTAACAAGGGAATATCTTGATTGGAGCCTCCCGGATCCGGAATCTTTTAATGGAACGGAAGAGGAAAAGCTTGTTCAGATAAGAGCTTTAAGAGATACGATTAAAGAACTGGTAATCGATCTGGTTAAAGTGTATAAAGATGCAGAGATCAAATAGAAATACTGGATTTATTGAGGAGATAAAAATGAAAAAAAATAAACCGAAAGTGGCTTTCATCTGTGTTCACAATTCCTGTAGAAGTCAGATCGCTGAAGCGCTCGGAAAACACTTTGCCGGTGATGTCTTTGAAAGCTATTCCGCTGGAACGGAAACCAAGCCACAGATTAACCAGGATGCTGTAAGGCTCATGAAAGAAATTTACGGGATTGATATGGAGAAGACTCAGCATTCCAAATTACTGACAGATATACCTGAAGTGGATGTTGTCGTTAAAATGGGATGCAACGTTGTATGCCCATACCTTCCGGCTGATTATGTTGAGGATTGGGGATTGGATGATCCGACCGGAAAGAGTGATGAGGAATTCATAAAAATTATTAAAACGATTGAGCGAAAGGTTATAGAACTGAGACAAAAATTACACGAGAACGAACAGTTTTAACTGTTTGCCGAATACCCTAAGAAAGGTAATGAAAAACAAACGGGCTTTTGATAAAAAGTCCGTTTTTTACTAGTTATAATCATGTGCGCTTCGGAAATATTAAAAAGAAAAGGAGCAATAAAAATGAATACAGTAGTGCCAATACGAAACAAACAAGCTGTCAAAGATTTCATTCATTTCACAAATCAGGTTTATTCTGAAGTGGGAGGAAATTTTGGAGCAATAAAAACAAACACCGACGGAATGATGGAATTTATGGAGAGGCTTGGATATGAAGGCGAGATCGATGAATTGATCAAAGATATGATTACTCAGAACCAGAAGGCACCTCTGTTTGAAAGAGACGGTAAAATGAAAAGAACAGTAGGATATTTCTATACCCCAGCCTATGCGGCGATCTATAAGCTGCAGAATGAGGTTATTATGGTTCCCATGCCTGTACCCGAGCCCATCCTGGTGGATAAATTTCCCGTACATTAAATAAGAAGTAGTTCAAAAAACTACTTCTTATTTTCTTTACTTAATATGGGTTTGATGAACGACCATTTCTTAAGACTTTTTTCTGTATAGTCCCCAGATCGTTATTGCTTTTGTTCTGTGTATTTTTGATATCATTTTTAGCCATTATAACCACCTCCATCATTAGTTTTTTCGTTTCAAATTTTAATATGAAACGAAATAGATGGATGTCCGAATAAAATTTTACTTTTTCTTTTCCTCTTGCAACTTAGCCCATGCAATTGCAAAAGCGGAATCCTGAGGTTTCTCTTTTTCTTGTTGTTTCATGTATTCCTGCAGTTCTCTTTTGCCCATATTATCACGGTTTTCTGCTAACTGCTTATTAAATCGGTCAAATTTTTCACGCCATCCGCAAGGGCAGGAATAAATTCGCTTTTCTCCTTCGCCAACCACATTGAGTTTCTTATGGCATTGCGGGCAGCGTGCGTTGCTTACATAGGATAAGTTTTGTTTATAACCACACTCCCGATCCGAGCACACCAGCATCTTTCCTTTTTTCCCGTTTATCTCGAGCAGGAATTTATCACACATCGGGCAGCGGGTTCGCGTCATATTATCATGCCTGTAGTTTCCGTCGCTGGCTACTACACGGCTGACAATGGTGGAGGCGAAATCCCTCATTTCGGAGATAAAAGGAGCGCTTTTTTCCTGTCCTTTACTGATCGCCGTCAGCCGCTTCTCCCATTTTTCAGTCAACTCTGGAGATTTCAATTCTTCCGGGACCAAATTGATCAGCTGGATCCCCTTGCTCATTGGGAAAATTTCTTTTCCTCTTCTTTCTGCCGAGTTTGCAGAAAACATCTTTTCAATGATGTCAGCCCTGGTAGCAGGGGTTCCTAGATTATGATGTTCCATTGCAGAAAGTAGAGAGGCCTCGGTATATCTGCCGGTTGGTTTCGTCTTACCACTTCCGAGTTTTATCCCCTGCACGGGAAGACTTTGGCCCTGCTTCAAGTCCGGCAGACTCTGACTTTTCATCTCGCTCTCGTCAGAAGACTCTTCTTGATCTTCCGTTCCGCTGGCACCGTAAATGTTCTTCCAGCCTTTCTGGGTTACGATTTTACCTTTTGCAGAAAAAATTTCATGATCGATCTCTATCTTGATGGTTGTCTGCATATACTCAAAATCCGAACAGAATACGGATAAGAACCGCTTCACGACCAGATCATAAATCCTTCTTTCTTCCGAGGTTAAGTCCGAAAGCCTCACATATTCCTCGGTTGGGATAATTGCATGGTGATCTGTCACTTTGCTGTCGTCGACGATCCTCTTAGAAGTCTTGATTCCTGCTTTTATCAGCTCAGTTGTTATGGCACTGTATTCGCCATTGGAAACCGCACGCAGACGGTCTTTCAGCGAAGGGACGATATCACTGCTGATATAACGAGAGTCTGTTCTGGGGTAGGTGAGTACCTTGTGTTCCTCATAAAGCCTCTGCATCAGGTTTAAGGTTTGCTTTGCAGAAAAACCATAACGTATATTGGCATCTCGCTGCAGCTCGGTCAAGTCATATAATAATGGAGGTGCCTCTCGTTTGGCATCCCTTTTTAATTCTATAATTTTTCCATCCTTGCCCTTCGCGTTATTGACAATGGCCTCGGCTCTTTCTTTCTCTGAAATTCTAGTCTGCCCGGTCTTTTTATCACCCCATGCCGCACTGAAACCGTCAAATTCTGCATGAATGGTGTAATAATCCTTTGGAATAAACTTTTTTATTTCCTCTTCTCTTTTTACGATCATGGCCAAGGTCGGAGTCTGGACACGCCCCGCGGATAATTGAGCATTATGCTTGCAGGTCAATGCTCTCGTCACATTAAGCCCCACCAGCCAGTCCGCTTCTGCTCTGCTCTGTGCGGAATGATAAAGATTGTCATATTCCACCGCCGGCTTTAAATGAGCAAAGCCCTCTTTGATGCTCTTATCTGTTTGAGAGGAAATCCAAAGACGTTTGATCGGCTTGTGAAAGCCAACCTTCTGGATGATCCAGCGAGCCACCAGTTCTCCTTCACGTCCTGCATCCGTAGCAATAATTAGCTCCGTAATTTCTGGATTCTTCATTAGGTTTTTGACAACATTAAACTGTTTTCCTGTTTCTTTGATAACTACCAAATCCATTCTCGCAGGCATCATCGGAAGCGTTTCCAAGGACCATTTCTTATATTGCTCTCCGTAATGTTCGGGATCCGCTAAGGTTACCAAATGTCCAAGCGACCAGGTTACTATATATTTAGGGCCTACAATGTGACCATCTTTTGCATTCGTGCAGCCAAGTACACGAGCAAGCTCACGGCCTACAGAAGGTTTTTCTGCTAATACTAATATCTTTCCCATTTTTGCTCCTATACTAGCTCGCCCAATTCTACGTACCTAACGAATTGTCGGCGAACTTAATTTCCGTTTAAAGCGTATATTATACGCTTCATCTCAATGATATGCGTTCATTATAACATATCAAGTACATCATTCATTCAAAAAGAGCACCATTACGGTGCTCTTTTTTTCAGTAAAGGAAATTAAAATGTTAAATTTTTAGATCAAGTTAGATATTTTACTAAAAGCAATAGTTGTTACTTCGTATACAACTCCATATCAAGAGTTGCTAATAATAAATTACTTCCTCCATATCCGTCCACCTATCCTTTCAAATTTCCTTTCTTGATTTTATTTTGTCCAATTATAAATATAAAATCAAAAATATAAAAGGCAAAATTTACAACAAAGAAAAAACCTTTATTGTAATGCGATAAAAATTGAAATAAAATAAAATCAACAAATTCAATGTGGAGGTGGAACCATGTCTGTTTTAATTAAAAACGGGACAATTGTTACAGCAGAAAATGAATTTATTGCAGATATCTATCTGAAGGGAGAATCGATTCATGCAATCGGTGAAAACCTTGAAATAGAAGCGGACGAAATCATCGATGCGAAAGGGAAATATGTTTTGCCTGGCGGTGTCGACCAGCATGTTCATTTCTCATTCAACTATAAAGGAAGCAAGGTGAGAGGTTTTGAGACCTCAAACGCAGCAGCGGTCGGAGGCACAACGACACTGATTGAATTCGTGAATCAAACCTTGGGGAAAGGCCTGGTGGAATCCATCGACGAGTATCGAAAAACGGATGTGGACGGTATTGCTATGGTCGACTATTCCTTCCATAGCGTTATGACCGATCCCAGGCCGGAGGTCATTGAAGAGATTCCGAAGCTGGCAGAGGCAGGATACCCGACCATAAAGCTTTTTATGGCCTACAAGGGAATGTTCTTCCATGCGGACGACGATGCGATCCTGAAAGCTCTTTTCAAGGGAAAAGAAGCTGGGATCACAGTGATGGTTCACGCGGAAAATGCGGAAATGATCGACGTTCTTTCAAAGAAATTGATTGCAGAAGGAAAGACGGCGCCGTATTACCATGCGGTTTCCAGACCTCCCGTGGTGGAAGCAGAGGCGACAAGACGCGCGATCTATCTGGCTGAGCTTGCAGATGCTCCGCTTTATGTGGTTCACGTTTCTGCAAAGGAAGCACTGGAAGAAATCAAACAGGCATTTAACAGAGGTCAGGCAGTGTATGGCGAGACATGCTCCCATTATTTGGTTCTGGATACGGAAGATTTAGCAAGACCCGGCTTTGAAGGTGCGAAATACGTCTGTTCACCGGCCTTGAGAACCGAGGAGCACAGGGCTGCTTTGTGGGAAGCTGTTGATAAGAAATGGCTGAATGCCATCAGCTCCGATCATTGCGGCTTTGATTACAAGGATCAGAAACATATGGGTTTTGGCGAGGGCAATTCCTTTGCAGATATCCCTAACGGTGCTCCTAGTCTGCAGAACCGTCTGAACATACTTTGGACCTATGGTGTATGCGAAGGAAAAATATCAAAGAGCCGGCTAGTAGACCTCTTTGCGACCATGCCTGCAAAGGTAAACGGGCTTGCAAAGAAAGGCCAGATCGAAATCGGTTTTGATGCGGATATTGTGATCTTTGATCCGGAGTTTAAGGGTACGATAAGTGCAGCGAACAATATCGAGGGTGTTGATTACTGTCCGTTTGAAGGCTTTTCACAAAAAGGCAGAGCGGAAACCGTATTCCTCCGCGGAAGAAAAATCGTACATAATGGGAATTATGTTGGGGAAAAAGGTCAGGGTAAATTTATTGCCGGAAAACCATTTGGGTATTCGTATAACGGGAAAACACGATGAAAATATCCGGAGAACGACTTCTTTCTGATTTGAATGTGTAATCATTTGAAATCCTTGTGGTGAATCAGGATTTGAACCGGAAAAGCAAGAAGATAGACATCCGTCTATCTTCTTGCTTTCCCCGCTTTGATAATATCGTCAAATGTGTTCTCAAAACTAGTACAACCTCTGATTACGCTTCTCATGATATCTTTCCCTTGGTCTGACGAAGGCATTTCTTCTGCGTCCATAACAGAATTTACCGTGTCGATATCATTATTGATTTTCTTTCTTAGCAAAATAACAGCACCTTTCTTAAAATAATCAATCATACACTGGGACTTCATTGCGTGATATTTGTGCATATTATACCACATTGTTAATAAAATGACAAGCTCGCCGCGGCAGAACAAACTCGAAGAATAGCTATTGTATTTACACTTGTCTTTACAGTATAATATAAGCATAATAAGTTGTTTGATTGGAGGTAATTGTAATGAAAGAAGCTGTCATTGTCGTTGACATGCTCAATGACTTTGTCTATGGAAAACTCGCATGCGACAGAGCTCTTGATATCATACCAAATCTGAAAAGCCTGACTGATACTGCCAGAAAGAATGGAAGACCGGTAATATTTGCGAATGATGCACATCTGCCAAGTGATCCTGAAATGAGATTATGGGGCGAACATGCTATGAAGGGTACAAAAGAAGCAGAGGTGATTCCGGAGCTTCGGCCGACCCCTCAGGATTATGTACTTGAAAAGAGGAATTACAGTTCCTTTTTTGAGACTGGATTAGAGCTCCTGCTGCACAACCTGAATGTGGATACGGTAGTTATAACCGGGCTTCATACCCATATGTGCTGCCGTCATACTGCAGCGGATGCCTTTATGAGGGGATTTAACATAATCGGTGCGGAAGACTGCCTCAACGCTTTTACCGAAGAAGATCATAAATCCGGACTTGAATATTTTAAAAATGTTTATGCTGCAAGGATTGCCACCAGTGATGTAATAGCTAAGGAATGGAAAGACTCAAAATAAACAGCCAAAACTGCAGATATGTATTGAAATGATCATATTTGGCAATTATCTACCTGCCGCCGGGAGAACCAATATTCCGGTGAGCCTAGTTGTTTAAAACAGCGGATTGTGGTGTATAAAATAGCAGGAACCATAATACTTACAAAATAAGAAAGGACCTTCATTATGATTTGGAAAGAAGAGTACAAAATTGGAGTTCCTCTGATTGATGAGCAGCATGAGGAGCAAAATGAAATCAATGGATGCAAGGAAATCGTGATGCAGCAGTTTGCAGGGAGGATCGTGACATGGCTTGTCAACCATGTGGTCGGAGAAGATCAAAAGGTTGCAGAATTCGCAAAGACCAGGTAAATCTATAAATTCTTTTTCATATGAGCAAGGGCAAAGACCATTTTTACGGTCTTTGCCCTTGCTTTTCTTATCAGTGCTTCTTGTTCAATGTCATTTGTTGTCGAAAAAAATACAGGGAAAATGACCACATGGTCATTGACATCTGGAATGATATGCCATATAATGACCATGTGGTCATTGTTGCCTGTTAATTAATTTCAACAGGGGGAGGGGACACAAGTTGGAACCGATTATCACATTAACAAATGTTATAAAAGAATACGTTATGGGAGAAATCACCATCAGAGCTGCGAACGGAATTTCCTTCGAGGTTGATCAGGGGGAGCTGGTGGCAGTTCTCGGACCCAGTGGCGCAGGGAAAAGCACCGTGCTGAATATATTGGGCGGCATGGATAATGCCACCTACGGCGAAGTTCTGGTCAACGGAAAAGATATTACAAAATTTGACCGGAACGAACTGACGCTGTACCGAAGGCAGCACGTCGGCTTCGTATTCCAGTTTTATAATCTGATGCCGAATCTCACAGCGCTGGAAAACGTTGAGATCGCGGCCCAGATCTGTGATGACCCCTTTCAGGCTGCTTCGATTATGGAAAGTGTAGGTCTTGGTGAAAGACTGAACAATTTCCCTGCTCAACTTTCCGGAGGAGAACAGCAAAGGGTTTCCATCGCCAGGGCAATCGCAAAGAATCCCACGCTGCTGCTGTGCGACGAACCTACAGGTGCATTGGACTACGTCACCGGCAAATCCATATTGAAACTGCTTCGCGATGTAAACCGCGATTATAATAAGACGGTTATGATCATCACGCACAACAGCCCTATTGCGCAGATGGCGGATAAGGTGATCAAAATAAAAAACGGCAAGGTGGAGTCGATTGAGATAAATAAAAATCCGATACCGATTGAAAGGATTGAGTGGTAATGTGGATATTTTTGAAAAAATTTTATAGAGATCTGAGCGAATCCAAGGGGCAATTCGTATCGGTATTGGCTGTCGTAATCATAGGGGTAATGTTTTATACCGGTCTGTATTCCGCTCTGGAAGATTTTTCGGGGGCAGGAGATCGATATTTTTCGGAATACAGGCTGGCGGATATATGGAGTTCCGTTTATCGTGCTCCGGAGGGGGTCGTCAAGCGGATCGGGGCGATCCCCGGTGTGAAAATGGCGGATGGAAGGATCGTGCAGGACGTAAGACTCAACATGGAGGACCGGAATGTCATGGTACGTCTTATTTCAATGCCTGATGAAAAAAGGGACGTCGTCAATGACATTATGCTGGTATCCGGAACCTATTTCTCGCCGGAGAAAGGGAACCAATGCATCGTATCCGATAAATTTGCAAAGGCGAATGGTTTATCCGTTGGGCAGACCATAGAACCCATCATCAACGGGGAACGGGTGAAGCTTTCCGTTGTGGGCACATCGAAGAGTCCGGAATACACCTACGAAATCCGGGAAGCGACGGAATTGATTCCGGATCCGATGAAATTCGGCGTGGTTTATGTAAAAAAATCATACCTTCAGACGATCATGGACTATAAAGGCTATATCAATGATGTAAGCGTGCTTTTAAATCCGGACGGTGATGTGAAAACGGTCAAGGATGAAATGAAGCAGATGCTGGAGCAGTACGGTGAGATCAGCACAGTGGAAAAAAAGGACCAGAGCAGCTACAGCATGTTCAGCACCGATAGAAAAGCTCTGGAATCATTATCGGCGATTTTCCCGATGCTGTTTTTTATAGCGTCTGCTGTAATCATCTATATTACCATGACAAGGATGATCGAGAACCAGCGGATGCTGATGGGTGTGTTCAAGGCTTTGGGCTACAGTAACTGGCAGATCATGCTTCACTATCAGACCTATCCGTTTCTGGTAGGAATTCTGGGAAGCATCATAGGGTCCACGATCGGAGTGTTCCTTGTAGGCAAAGGTATGCTAGGCATCTTCAATATGCTATACAGTATCCCGACCGGTGATACGGCAGTTCATCTAAGACTGGTACTGCCGGCATCCCTGATCGCGCTGTTCTTCTGTGTGGCCGCCGGCTACAATGCCTGCAAAAGAGAACTGAAGCTTGTACCGGCGGAATCCATGCGGCCGAAGCCGCCGGCATCCGGCAGGAGGACGCTGCTGGAAAGTTTTCGTTTCCTCTGGGAACACCTCAATTTCAGTTGGAAAATCATATTCCGGAACCTTTTCAGGTATAAGAAGCGTTCTGCTATGACTTCCATAGGAATCATATTTTCAATGGCGCTGCTGCTTGTAGCATTGAGCGTCCGCAGCTCCATAGATTATCTGATGATCGTGCAGTATGAAGATATACAGAAATTTGATCTGAAAATCAATTTTGGAAGAATGATGGATGTCGATGAACTCAGCTATATCAGAAGCATGGATCATGTCAAATCGGTTGAGCCGATATTGGAGACCGGAATGGAGCTCACCAACGGCTGGAAGAAGAAGGATATTGGGATCATGGCCTTGGAAAGCGGATCGAAGCTGTACGGTGTCTATGATCTGAAAGGCAAACCGGCGATCTTGCCGTCGCAAGGGATTCTGCTTCCTGAGCGTCTGATGGAAAACCTGGGACTCCATTCCGGTGATCAGGTCTATCTCCGCTCCCACTACCCGGGGAAAAATGAAGAGAAAGATAAAAAAGAGGTAACCGTGAAAGGAGTCACATCGCAGTTCATTGGTCAAAGCGCAGTCTGCAGCACCGACTACCTCGACTATCTCCTGGGAGAAGGAATCGTAATCAATGCAGCCCATTTAAAGCTCGACGGACCGGAATACGAAAAGGAAGTTACCGATCGATTAAAGGATATTTCAACAGTAACCACGATACAGTCAAGGGCAGAGGTAATCGTCAACACAGAGAAAAATATGAATTCCATGAACTCAATCATTCTGTTTATGCTGATGGGTGCCAGTATCCTGGCCATCGCAGTAATATACAATATTACAAGTATTAATATTTTTGAACGCAGAAGGGAGATCGCGACTCTTTCGGTACTGGGATTTACCTCGAAGGAGCTGGAAGATCTTATATTCCATGAAAATTTCTTTGTTAGTGCATTCGGAGTACTGGCGGGCATACCGCTGGGCAGGTTTCTTGCCGAGCTTGTGATTAAGACACAGGCAAACGATAATATGCAGTTGCCCGCAATACTCGAGCCTTCCAGCTATCTGATCGCTGCCGCAATGGTGATGATCTTTACTGCTGCGGCCAATTTCCTGATTAAAAATAAAATCACTTCGATCAATATGGTGGAATCCCTGAAAAGTGCCGAATAAGGAGGTTCGTTTCATGAAAATGATTAAGAATTTAAAAGAAAAAGTGAGCAAGAAAAGAAATAAGAAAATGATCCTGGGTCTCGGGATATTCGTTGTGCTGGCCGTTTCCCTGGGCTGGACACTTTTCAATCAGGGAACGGAAGCCGGTACAGCAAAGGCGGAACGGAGAGAAATCAAAAAATATGTGGAAGAGATCGGTGAAGTGCAGTGTAAGGACGCAACAACCGTTTATTTGGAGGGAAGCGGCCTGATCCAGAACATTTACGTGGAAGAAAACCAAGCGGTGAAAAAGGGAGATCTGCTCATGAGCATGGATAAAGAGCAGCTGGATCTTGCGCGTCAGAATGCGGAGGAACTTCTCAGCGGTGCCAGAGCCCAGTATATTACAGGGGAAGAAACCTATCAGACTGCGCTGAAAGACTACAGCAACACAAAATTTCTTGCAGAAGAGGGAGCGGTTAGCCAATGGGAACTGACTCAGAAGGATGCGGCACGAAAGAGTGCGGAAGCGGTTCGATCGGCTTACAAGGCTGAATTGGAACAAGCGGAACTCAACCTGCAGAACAGTACCATTGCCCTCGGCAGGCAGCAGATCGTATCACCCATTGACGGCGGTGTACTCGAGAAGAACGTGGAACTGAATGAGCTGGGCGCACCGGGTACGGCGGCATTTGTCATTGGAAACAGTGAGAACTTCGAGGTTGAATCAAAGATCCTGGCCGATGACGCAGCAGACGTAAAAATCGGAGATAAAGCGGAGGTCATCACCAGAACGGAAGAGAAACAGGCAATACAGGGTATTGTTGTGAAGATTGCACCGACGGCCACGGAAGAAATCTCCTCTCTTGGAGTGAAACAAAAAAAAGTCGCAGTTACCATCAAGCCTCTCGGGTCCACAGTATCGTTAAAGGTAGGATCCGAGGTGGATGTGAAGGTAATCACAGAAACAAAAAGTGATGTGATCATCGTACCCTCCGGTGCAGTATTCGATTATCAGGGGGAAAGCTGCGTTTTTACCGTAGAATCGGGAAAAGCAGTTATCAGAACGGTGGAAAGGGGAATCCGCAACGAGTCCTTTGCGGAAATCAAAAAAGGACTGAAGGCAGGTGAGGTTGTGATCTCCGCTCCGGACAACAGCATCAAGGAAGGCATGCGGATCAAAGAAATTTAATCCGTTGCGGGAAGATAAAAGGATGGTATAATGATTTCAGGCAATCAATGTTTTCGATAAGGATAAAAGCCGGAAAAGGAGTAGGAAGAAGATGTATGAAACCTTTGAGAAGTTGCCCGGAAGCAAGAAAGAACAGATTTTACAGGTTTGCATTGAAGAGTTTGCCCAAAATGGTTATAAGAATGCTTCAACCAACACGATAGTAAAACGGTTAGGCATCTCAAAAGGTGTATTGTTTCTTTATTTCAAGAATAAAAGGAACCTCTACCTTTATCTCGTAGAATATCTTACGATTATATTGGTTGATGATTTTTTCAAACGTTTCCCCTCGGAAGGTTCGGGGATATCTATCGATGTTTTTGATAATTTAGGAGAATACTACAAGATGATGATCCAAGAGAACCCGGATTATTTCCTGTTTATGCTGGGAGCATTCATGAATCCTCCGGAGGACTTGAAATATGATGTTGAGAACTTGCACAACAAGGCGCATGATACGATATTGAACAATCTGGATTCCAAAGGTTTCAGGAAGGATATCGATATGCCGATGGTGGTCAATCTGCTTCACTTGATTTCCTTCTTTGTCGGTCAGATGGTATTGAAGGAATATAAAGGCGGGAAGGACTGGACGGATGAAATCAAAGAGGATATCGAAAACTATGCTGAAATCTATGCGAAGTATGTTGATATTTTGAAGTATGGAGTCTATGAAAGGTGAAACCGGAGCGGATAAAAAGTGAATAAACAGATCAGATTAAAGTAACAGCACTCAATCGAGTGCTGTTTTTATAAAGAATTTTATTGATTCTGTGATGGCAGAAATGGGATCACCCATTTCATCGTGTCTAAAACCACATGACCATTGTTTTCAATGACCTGGATTTTAGCGCTGGGTACCAATTTATTCAGTTTCTTTACCGATTTCCCCGTATCGATCACTGCGTCGTTTTCTCCGGCAATGTAGAGCAGAGGCATGGTAAGCTTCTTCATCTGTCATCAGTCAATGATGGCAGGGCACCGGTCAGCGGATTGAAATTTTCCCAGATCATGCTTGTGAAATAGAGAACTTCCTCAGGGATTTCGTCTTTTCCAAAAATCATTCTGTTTATTCCATTTCTGCCTTTTTCACCTGCCATAAGATATAGAATCGTTTTGTACACGAAAGAAACTTTTGTCGGAACGATGCCGCCGGGAGCGATGAGTACAATCTTGTCGATCCGTTGGGGAAACTTGGCTGCGAATTTCAGGGAAATCCAGCCACCCAACGAGTTGCCAATGAGAATTGCCTTTTCGATACCCAGACCATCAAACACATCCTTCAACCAGTCTGCAAACTCATCCGTCGACTGATCAAGCCTGTTTTCCTCACTGTTTCCGGCGTCACCGACGATGTCCACGGAATAGACGTGATAATGCTCGGTCAGAACGGGAATATCGCCGAACCACATGGCGCTGCTGCTGCACGAGCCATGGATCAGAACTACCGCCGGCTTTTCCGGATCGCCTGCCTCCAGAATATAGGTCTTCCCGAATTTCGTGTCGACATACCTTTCTTGATAAGCGAAATTAACACTTCCCAGCAGCTTGCTGTAGTAGCTTAAAATCTTGCGCCGCCCTTCATCCGTTTTAAAAACCTGAAAATCTTTTTTCATATTGAAAACCCCCTTTTTCAGTACTGATTCAAGAGCCAGGATTCCGCTTCGCCGATGCTTGTATACAGCCGGAATGCATTCCCTCTGTTGCTCTCGATCAAGAGATCACGGAACCTGCCATTACCGATATCCTTATCCAGTACGACGGCACATCTTATGCCGTACAATACAAATTTCTGCAAGATTGCTCCTGCTATTCCGGTACTTAGGTGAAAGAACTCGTCGGCGCTCCAATGCATCCGCCTCCGTACGGATAAGGCTTCCGGAATGGGTCAGCCTGATATATTTGATTTTATCTTTTTCAACGACCTGATAACTCATTTTGTCTCCTTCCCTGATTACCCCTCCTGATTACCTGTCAAAGCGGCAATCGAGTCTAAAATGATCTGGGTAAAGCTTAAGCTGCCCCATACCATGACGCGGATCACTTTCTCCGACATCAGATACTGAGTTTGAACGGCCGATGCGCCGTATTCGGATGGTTTTGCATTTGAAAGGGCAGTCAGTGTATTGGCGATCCGCACGGATTCCTGCGTATCTGAAACGGGAATGTCGATTACCGCCGATACCTTTATTTCTTTTTGTTCCGCTGTCTCTCCCAAAATAGGCGGCGCTGAGAAGTTATCACTGCTGCCTTCCGTAAAGGTGCTCAGATCGTGTCCGGTCACCCTCCAGCTCTTTCCTACCTTGCGGGCCTTCAGCTTACCTTCCCTGATATACCGTTGTATTGTTTTGGGATGAATCTTTACCATCTCGGCGATTTCATCCACTGTATAAAACTTATCCGTCATTATAATCACTCCTTATTGTTCTTTATAATGTCATTATAGGTAACAATAAGGAACATGCCAATCGTTTTTTGCAATGATAAGGAATATTTATTTATTCAAAAAAATCCGCGGTCACATTTACTCAATGTACTGCGGACTTATTTGTATTTATTAGGTTTTCGGAAAATGTGTTCTAAATCACCAGCGATGGCGGGGCATAAATCCTTGCAGCGAGCTCTGCATCCAATAGATATAAGCTCTTTGCATCATTCCCAAAAAGATCATAACGGTCGATGAGATCTTCCGTGTTTTTCTCTTCTTCCCCCTGCTCCGTTACAAACCAGTTTAAGAACTGCTGGGTTCGGAAATCCTTTTGCCTGGATGCTTCCTCGTATATGTTGTAAATGGATGCGGTAACCAGTCTCTCGTGGTCCAGAGCTGCAGTCAGGGGAGCTTTAAAATCGGAATAAATCTTATCAGGCCCGCTAATCGGGGTCAGCTTGATTTCCTCATTGTTGTTTTGCAAATAGGTCGTGAACAACAGGGCATGATCCCTTTCTTCCTGAGCCTGGACCTTGAACCAATTGGAAAAACCGTTTAGATTTTTAAGATTGTAATAATTGGACATGTCCAGATACAAATAGGCTGAATAAAACTCTTTGTTGATTTGTTCGTTTAACAGCTTGGCGACTTCTTTCTTTAACATAATGACCTCCGCGTATCTTAATTCTTGAATTATCTTATTTGATTAGTTTCTACCCCTCATTCATCATTCTATTCATATATAATATTAATCGGACGATCATGCATCGAAAAAGGCTTGATTGGAAATGAAAGTTTGACCGAAAAAGTAAATTCTATAGAAAAAGAAAAGAAAAAGAAAGCAAGGGCAAATATTGATAAGCGATAACGAATATTGTATAATATAGAAACTTGGCTGAGAACAACTAGAAATTAAATATGGAGGTCTGGATTATTGGAAATGAAAGAATCAAAATCATTTACTCGCAGCAAAATCGATGACCGCAGATTATCCATCCTAATCTTTTCCCTCTTTTTTTCCTGGATATTGTCCTTCCCCTTTGAAGGGCAGGTTTTATATGCCTTGGCTGAATTGCATGGCTTCGATCCGCACAGAATTCTATTTGGTTCCATTACTGCTACTTTTGCCGGATTGTTCACAGGAGGCTTTTTTGTCAGGACAATTTTAGCGGCAAAGCGGGCTTTTTTATGTTCCATTCCATTATGTATACTGATAAGCGGTGTGTTTTTTTTCAAGCCTTCGATCTTATGGGGCGCATCCTTGATTTTAGGTTCCTTTCTTGGAGGAATCTGCGTGGCGGCCTGGGGCTATTATTTCAAAAGTGGTACACCCCCGAATGAACGCATCAAGACAGCAGCTTCCGGATTGATTTATTCCAATCTTCTCATGATAGGAATCAACATGGCCGCAATCCATGTTTCCCCTTACCTTGGACTGGGTCTATGTCTGCTTATGCTCGCCGGAGCCCTTCTTCTTTCCGCCTGGCTGCCATCGGTGGAGAAGCAATGGACAGCGATTCCTTCCCGTTCGGAAAAAGAAGGGAAGCACATTTCTATCGTAAAGCCGCTTGCCTTCCTTTGTCTGTTCATTATGATCATTACGATCAATTCCGGACTGATGTATCAGGTGATAAACCCGGCATTTGAGCACCATGAGTGGCTGGTGAGCTGGTACTGGGCCGTGCCGTATATCATAGCCCTATATATTATGAAAAATTTACCCAGGAAGACCAATCGGACCTATATCCTTTATGTAGCCATCGCGATGATCGGATTAGCCTTTCTTGCTTTCATGAGTCTGGATCGTTCTGTAGTGAGCTATTTGATCGTGGATACTCTTATGCTGGGCGCTTGTGGTGTCTATGACCTCTTTTGGTGGAGTATTCTGGGTGAAATGCTGGACTGGAAGAAAAACGCTGCCACGATACTTGGAACGGGACTTTCTGCCAATGTGCTGGGAGTTCTCGTGGGAGGACTGATCGGAAACGGTATCTATTCCGGAGAGATGCCGGAACAAGAGGCATCCGTGCTGGCGCTGGTGATCGTTTGTATCACGCTGATTATTTTGCCTGTTCTTCATAAGTATCTTTCCGGGCTTTTGACGGATCATGCCTACTTGACGGTTATTTCTGAATTGTCTCCGTCAGATCATTCGAAAGCAATCGATGGCTTTATTACGATCGGTAAACTGACCGAACGGGAAAGTGAAATAGCAGCTCAGCTTCTCAGTGGAAAAACATACCGCATGATTGCAGGCGAACTTTCATTAAGCGAGAATACAGTCAAAACTCATATTAAAAATATTTATTCCAAATATAACATACAAAGCAGAATGGAATTGATCCGCATCATGCTGGATCAGCAGCACCTCAACAAAAAAGAATAAGAATGAAGGTTGACACAGTGCCCCTCACCTGAAAAGGTGAGGGGTTTTTTCGTGCAATATCCCCCGAACGGGTGACGATTTTTAATTTGGAACCGACTATGATAAAGATAATTCTCTGAGTCGGATGAAAGGAGAACAAGGATTGAAAACGATCAGAAAAAAAATAATTGTGCATAGCACAGGTACTGGCTTAGGCTTTATTGTTTTTCTCTGTCTTCTCTTTCAAGAAGCAAATGCCGTTCCATTTATTAAGGAGACGGGTCTTCTCGTTGTGATACTCCTTGAAGTTGTTTTGGCGTTATTCCTTATCAGAACGATCCGTAATTTAAAAATTGCAAAATTGATTATGGAAAACCAGATCCTTCACATTCAATCTGCGAAAACAGAGACGTTTATCTCTTGCTTTGGTATGCTTCTGAACGCAAAGATTATCAAATTCAATTTGGATCGCATTCACCTGATCAAGGTTGAGATTGGAGAGAGGTATATCGAAATGACTTATGGAACGCATAAAAAAATTGAAAAGACACGAATTCTTCACGATGAATTGAGCCCCAACGAGCTGGAATCTATTATAACAAAATTTCGATATGAAACCGGAATCGCTCCGGTAATCAGGACTGACTGAACAACCCCTGAAAGTAGAATAGGGGGTTGTTCAGCAGCCCCTAATTATAAGAGAAGGAAAGGAAGGGATTTAAAATGAAAAGAATGATGATTATCCTGCTCGTATTGCTCTTTGCAGCTTTAAGCTTGTGCGGATGCGGCTCGGAGGAACAGTCTGCTTTAGAGCATGACGTCATATGGACCAATAGCAACATCCAGGGCGTGCAGAACAATCCGGAAAAACCAACAATCATAACTTTGGAGGAGGATTATTTCGTTACCGCAATTATGGATTACCATTATTTTAATGATGGTCAGAAGCCAGGAACCATCTCCCTCATCGGTGACGATGGCACAAAATATGGCCCGTGGCAGGCGAAAGGAAGGAAAGGGCAGGGGGATGTTGAAAATGCCTATTGGGATACTTTCCCCAATGTGCAATTAAAAGCAGGAACCTATGAGGTAATTGACTCTCATGTTGAATCTTGGTCGCAGAACGATGATTCGGGAAATTCCGGAATCACAGAGGTGAGAGGATACGCTAAAGAAGGAGATATTTGATATGAAAAAAATGGTGAAGCAAGTCGTGATGATTATGGTGCTGCTGACACTATCCTTAAGCGCCGGGTGTTCCGGAGAGGATGCCGCACAAACGGGGGAGCCTCTGGACCTGACAGGAACCTACACCGGAACCATGACCATTGGAAAAACACAAATTGTATACGACTCTGACGGCGAGGAAGACAGTGGTCTGTATGCCGCAGAAGGAGAGAATTCATGGGAAGGAACTGCCAACGAGGTAACCGTTACGATGGAGCAGATCGATGATAGTACCGTAAAATTAATCTTTCCTGAGAGTGAGCTTACTTACGAAGGTGAATATGATGCTTCGACAAATGTGTTTGCCTATCAGTATGTAGATGAGAATTTCGAGAGCCTGGAAAACCTTTTGACCCTCAGCTTTGCAGATGCCGATGGCGTGATTACTGCGAATGGAAAATTAATTAGTTCCAGCTCGTTACCGGAGCTCAGCGGACTGTCGAATGAGGTGATCTTTGATCTGGTCAAATCAGAATAAAGAAAGCAGAAATAGCTTTGATGGAATTAATCGTTAGCGTATTGAAATGGAGGTAAACTATGGAGACTGTAAAACCATCTTTATCCAGGACGATTTTTGGTATGATGATCAGTCCTGCCGCAACCATAAAAGGGGCAATGTCCGGGATCCCCTGGATGCTTTCCCTTGCCGTATCCGCATTGGCATTCGGATTATTTTTTCTGCAAACCGGGTTGGATTTGTATAAGACAGGTCAAAAGGAGATGTCTTTTGTTATCCTGTCAGGTACGGCCGGCGTCGTATACGGGCTGATTGCAATTCCTTTGATGGGAGTTTTGATCTGGTCGGTTTTAAAGCTTGCTAAATCCGATAAGGGAATCAAGTGGGCGATCTCTTCCTTTTGCTTGAGCTACAGCGGAGCACTTATTTACGGCTTGCTTGGAATTACCTTTTCCCTTGTACTGGGGTGGAAAACCTCGGTTGCATTCGGCGTTACCGGAGTCCTATGGGCGATGGGGCCTATGATTGTAACCATCCGGGAAATGACAAACGGCAAAAATACCTTAAGTATCCCCATTGCTACCACGGTAGGAGTCCTTGTGATCCTATCCTGGTCTTTGTTTGGCAATCTGTGAGGGGGTGGATGAAATGACAGAACAGAAAAGAAAAGGAAATGCGTTGAAGAACCTGTTGCGGAGGCTTTGCTTCATGGGAATCGGAATCAGCGCCTTCTCGAATCCTTTCGATAAATTGAATTTATATAACATTCTATTTGGTGCCGTGGTTGGCTTGCTCTTTGGATTTTTATTCAAACTGTTCCTGAGAGGATTTTTGGGTACGCTGAACGGAAGCTTAAAGAAGGAAAAAGGCAAAGTGGTCATTCGATCTGCCGTTGATGACGGGATGCTGTTTTTGATCCCCTTCGCTGTCATGGTGGTCATCGCTACTTTCCTGTTAAACTGGTCAATGACGGCAGCCTTCGTTTCAGCAGGGATCATGGCGGTTGGAACAGCCTCCGCAATTGAAATGGGGAAACTGAAGGGAAAACAGGAAATCCGGAATACCATTGCATCCTCCGGTGTTTCTTTCGTTTTTTCGTTTCTATGGACCCTGTCTTTTCCGATTTTAGTGAAGGCTCCGCCTTTGCTGGAAGGGGGAATCGAATTCATTCGTCAAATGATCTCGGGAGGAGGTGGCCTTCAATGAACAAACGAATTGCCAGGATATTTGTACTTCTCATGCTGCTGACCAATGCAATGCCAATGTTTGCTTTTGCACAGGAGAAAGCCGGCATTGATTCGGAGCCTTATGAAACGGTTATCGCTGAAAAGGGAAATTGGTATTCCGAACAGTTTACCCTTGATGGCAAGACCAATCTGGTGGTTGACTATCTCGGGAGCTATGACACGGATCTGCGGACCGAACCGATGGAATTTTCCCTGAAAGAAAAAACCATACTAAGGAGCATTTATCTGCCGTATGCCTATCGTACCGCGGAACCGCTCATGATCCAGCTCACCGACAACAAGGGGAACACTTATCCGCCTTTTGCAGCTCAGCCGATTGCCTTAACATCTGTCGACGTTGTCGAAACGGACGAGGCGGAGATGATAACAGAAGAAGCAGGACCGACAAACTATGTTTATTCCCCCAGTGGAGATATTATTTTGGAGGAAGGGCAGTATCAGATGAGCATCAGCAACATGGATGGAGCGACGGGCGCTTTTCTGATCAAAGGGATCAGCTATGCCGCCAATGAAAGAATGAAAGCGGAAGCGGATGAATTGGGGAACTCTGAATTCAGCAAGGTGGATCCGGAAGATTATCAATATGAATCCTTTGAAAATCCCCCGGCTAAGAAACCGGCCGCCTTTGCCTTCGATCAGCCTTACATAGTTGATGAAATTATTATTAACACCTATAACGAGGGTGCCGGAGCGCTTCCCGGAACGATCACAATATCGGATGAAAGCGGGAAGGTTTTATATTCCGGGCAGTCTCAGGGCGGAAGCCTTGGCGATGCGGCAAATGGGACTTGGACGGTCGCGCCTAAAATAATATTGCCCGCGGGCAATTATATCATAATCATCTCCGAGCCCGGTGTGATGAACTATGATAAAAACGGGGATCCTTTATTCTACGTGAAGGTGTCCGTTCCTCAGCAGCTGCGGTATGATTTTACAGGAACCTACCGGATCAATCTGGATGCAATTAAAACAAGCACCATAATGGGTCCCGTAGCTGAGAGCGAAAGCAGTTTTTCCTTAAAGGATTTTGAGTTGACTGTACTTGATAAAGATGGAGAAATCGAACTCATTGGAAAATATCAAAACATGCCTTTCTCTCAAAACTGTAAAATCATTGAAGAATCAGAAAATACGATAACGGCTGCTTTCCACTTTGCAGCCGATTTGAGAAAGCTGCCATATAAAGCGCAAATCGGGGCACAAATCGTTGTGGTTTTAACGAAACCGGAGGATGGAAATGCTCAAATCAGCTTAGAAGGAACAGGAACCTTCGAAAGAGCAGAATCTGCCGAGAAGGGCGCGGATCATAACACCTACGCAATAAAAGCAAATGGGAGAATGGTAAATAAGGATCTGCCTGCCTTTGTAATGACGGCCATTGGAAAGTCGGAAGGCGTTGGCAATATACCCGGGCCGGATACTCCTGTGCAAGCGGCGGCAGGAATGCTTTTCCCACCCCTTGTAGGTCTGGTGGTCAGTGTAGTTCAGGATATGTTAAAGCCAAAACCAAAGGCGAAGCCAATTGTCAGGGATAGGGGCTGGTATAAAACCCAGAATCCGAACCTCTCGGACGAAGCCCTTGCTATGGTGATGCTCGCGGATGCCATGGGCAATACCGATAACCCTGATTTGGAGGATGGGGAATCCATTGGTGACAATGAAAGCTCCGGCAGTGCAGATTCAGGTGGTGGAGCCTCGGAGGATTATGAAGAAGAGACCGGATATGAATCGGAATCGGATACTGCAGAGGAAGAGGAATACGAAGCGGTTCCGGAAGATGAAACGGAAAGCGGTTATGAGGATCAAACTGAAACTCCACCTGAAACTCCGCCTGAAACACCGCCTGAAACACCGGCAGAACCCGAGGAAATGATTCTGAAAACATCGGCCAATGGAGCGGAATCCCACTATGTCAAGGATCCCGAAACAGGAGAATGGATCAATTCTGAAACCGGCGGCGTGCTGGATTATGAAAAATATAAATCAACATTTGAAAATCAGATGGAAGAGGACAAGAAATTCAATGATAAAGAGTTTGAAAAGATCAGTAAAGGGGATACGGATTATGATCGCGACCTAAAGGATAAAATGAAGGAAATCGCGGATGCAGAAAAAAAGGAAGCGGTTATGAATACACTCAAGTTCAAATACGGGACGAATGACGAGACTGAAATCTCACGTATCGTCAACGAGAGACAGGTTAAGGATCAAGAAAGCTTTGAAACCTGGCAGACCATCGGAAACATAAACGCCGCAGGGGAAATTGGAGCTACGGTTGTAGGAACTGTTGCAGATACTGCCATTGATGGTCTCTCCAATGTAACTCCGGGAGGCAGTTATATTAAAGGCGGCTATAAAGTGGCGAAAGGAGTTGCCGGAACCATGGCGGATAAAGGAGTAAATTTGGGATCTGCTACAGAAGGCGCAATCAAAGGCGGCTCGGATGCGGTCGGCGATTTGATCAAATTTAAGAATCCTCTCGGCAATGCTGCTGCAAAAGCCGTAAACAACATAGTCGGCGAGGCAGGGGGTTCCGCAGCCGGAGCGGCAATCAGAGGCGGAGAGGAAGACTGGGTATCGGCCGGGGCTCAGGGTGCAGTGGATGGCACGTTTAAAGCGGCTGTTGGCACGATCACAGACGGTATCGTAGGAGATGCTCCGGATGTATCCCTTCCAAAAGGTTCGGTGCAGATCACATCAACCATGAAAAATGTCTTGGTGAATAAGACCGCCGGAGAGAAGATCGCAAGCGGCTTGACGGATGAATTTGTTGTGAAACCGCTGGGTGCGCAGCCGATAAAGGATGTTGTGAAAGATGCACTCAAAAAGGATAAAAAGTAAATCCATCCCTGGGAGTTCCTCGAAGTGGATGGCAAGAATTCTTATTTCCCTGATCGGAGCAGCACTGATATTCTGGGGAGGAGCTCAGATTCTCCTCGGAATCGCAGGGGAGAAGAGCGACGCAGTCATCATAGGAATTCATCGGCAGGGAGGGGAACGCAATGAGGTTATTCGTGGACAATACACCTATAGCATTGGGTATGCATTTCCTCTGGCGAATGGTGAGATGGTTGACGGTAACACGACGCAAATCGGAGGCGCCGCTTATTTTAAAGCAGATGGAGCTGACCGCTTCCCCGTCAGATATTTTAAATTTGCGCCGTACATCAACGCACCGGAAGATGATACCAGGCCTTCTGCTGGACAGCCGGCATTGATGTTGGCAGGGGTGTTGCTCATCATTATCATGAATCGACGAAAAAAGCTTAAAATGAGTGCAAAAAAGCCTCTTGCCCGAAAGGGCAGGGGGCTTTTGACATTGTTCTTGCTTTTAAATATCATTTTCTGTAGAATGTATTTGTTGTTTGTGGGCATTGCTTAACGATAGTATGAAGCGCGCTTAAGAATCAACGGTTGTAAAAATGGAAGAGCAGGCTTAGGAGGAATAAATGAAGGCATTAAAGGAAAGAATTGTAGCAGATGGAGTTGCCATCGGGACGGAAATTGTAAAGGTTGATTCCTTTTTAAATCATCAGATCGACGTGGCATTTTTAGATAAGATCGGACAAGAGTTCGCGAAACGGTTTGAAGGGTGCGGAGTGTCGAAAATTCTTACCGTGGAGGCATCCGGCATCGCCATTGCCTGTATGGCAGCAAGGCATCTTGGAAATGTACCGGTTCTATTTGCGAAGAAGACTTCCCCCAATACCATGACGGAAGAGTTTTACGGTGCAGAGGTGAAATCCTTTACAAAGGGGACGACCTCCGTGGTGAGAGTATCGAAGAAATTTCTCAACCGGGGCGACAGGGTACTGATTCTTGACGATTTTCTGGCTCACGGCGAGGCGGCCATCGGTATGGCAGATTTGGTGGAGCAGGCAGGCGCAGAACTGGTCGGAGTCGGTGCGGTTATCGAAAAGCAATTCCAGGGAGGCGGTATGCGTCTCAGGGAAGAGGGCTGCAGAGTCGAGTCTCTGGCAATTATCGAGTCGATCCGTGACGGAAAGATCAATTTTTTATAACATTGAAATTTTTTATAGCAATGGGAAGACTGGATTCCTAAAATATGACAAATATGGATGGGCTCTCGAAAAGTCGAACATTGTAACTAGTATATAAATAAAACGTACGTCAAATTACGAACTATATGCATTTATATTAAGGAATAATAAAGATATTTGTTGGTTTTCTATTTACTAAGGGGAAACGGGAAGGGTATAATAGGTTGTAAATTAATACACTTGTTTTTATTGATTCAAGAAACATGGAGGAGAATGAAAGTTATGAAAAAGTTTTTAGCATTATTTCTTGTACTTGCTCTCGTAATGTCGTCTTTGGTTGGCTGTGGCGGCGGAGCTGCGGAAGAAGAACCGGCTGCAGAAGGCGGACCGGAACTGACCGTCGGATTCATTTACATCGGACCAAAAACCGATGGCGGCTTCTCTGAAGCTCATGACAGAGGCAGACTGGCTATGGAAGAATCTTTTGGCGGTAAGGTTGCCACATTAACAGCTGAGAATATTTCGGAAGAGAAGCAAGCTGTGGAAAGTGCGGCTATCACCATGATTGACCAGGGTGCTACCGTTATCATCGGAACAAGCTACGGATATATGGATACACTGGACGCACTTGCAACCCAATATCCCGATGTTAAATTCCTTCACTTCTCAGGAAACAAGATGAACGATACCAACTTCGGAAACTTCTTCGGAGCAATGGAAGAACCTAGATATCTGGCAGGTATTGTTGCCGGGATGATGACAGAATCAAACAAGATCGGATATATCGCAGCATTCCCTTACACGGAATTATTGATTGGAATCAATGCATTCACTCTTGGCGCAAGATCGGTTAATGCGGATGCAGAAGTCAAGGTTGTTTATACAAACGCATGGGTTGATGCAGCCAACGAAAAGGCTGCAGCGGAAGCTTTACTGGCACAGGGCTGTGACGTATTAGAGCAGCACTGCGACACAACCGGCCCACAGATCGCAGCAGAAGCTGCCGGCGCGTATGCGATCGGCTATAACCTGGACAGCAGAGATGCAGCTCCGGGCGCATTCCTTACGGCTCCTATCTGGCATCACGAAGCATTCTACATCGCAGCGGTTCAGGCTATCATGGACGGAACCTTTGTTCCTGAAAGCTACTATGGAACCATGGCTGACGGTTATGTGGGACTTGCGGAAATGTCCGACCTCGTTCCTGCTGATGTACAGGCAAAGGTGAAAGAAGTACAGGCTAAGATCGAAGCAGGCGAATTCCCAATTTTCGTAGGACCGATCAAAGACAATGAAGGTAATGTTGTTGTTCCTGAAGGAACAACTCTTGACAGAGCCGGCATCTGGAGCATGAATTATCTGGTAGAAGGTGCAACAGGAGCAACTGAGTAAGATAAATTATACGTATTTTTGATCAAAACATCTGGAGGGCTTTCAATGCAATCAAATGTTGCAATTCAAATGGAGAATATCTCCAAGACCTTTGGGGTTATCAAAGCCAATGAAGATGTGAACTTAACTGTATATAACGGCGAGGTACATGCTCTCCTCGGAAAGAACGGCCCCGGAAAGAGCACTTTGATGAATATGCTGTCGGGGATTTATAGCCCCGACAGCGGTTCTATTTTTATACAGGAACAGGAAGTTCGCTTCTCATCACCAAAGGATTCCATCGCGCTGGGGATCGGAATGATTCACCAGCATTTCAAATTGGTAGACGTGCTGACCGCAAAGGAAAATATCGTACTGGGTCAGAAGGGCAGTTTCTTTACAAAAGGCAAGGATTTATCAAAGAAGGTAAAGGCCATATCGGATCAATATGGTTTGGACATCAATCCGGAGAAAAAGGTATATGACATGTCTGTAGGCGAAAAGCAGACATTGGAAATCATTAAGGTTTTATATCGAGGCGCGAAAATACTGATCATGGACGAGCCTACTGCGGTTCTGACGCCGCAGGAGATCAAAAAGCTCTTCCAGATCATTCGAAATATGAGGGACCAGGGCTGTGCGGTCGTTATTATTACGCATAAGCTCAACGAAGTTATGGAAATCAGCGACAGGATCACCGTTCTGAGGAAAGGGCGGTCCATCGAAACGGTTGAGACTGCTACGGTAGGTATCCCGAATCTGATCGAAATGATGGTAGGTAAGAAAGTGGATCTTGCGATTGAAAAAAAGATAGTAGAAAACAAAACGCCCATGCTTGAGGTTGACGGGCTACATGTTATTGACAAGGAGAAAAAGCTGGCGCTGGAAGATGTGAGCTTCACACTGCACGGAGGAGAAATCCTGGGTGTTGCCGGCGTTGCCGGAAGCGGACAGAAGGAGCTGTGTGAAACCATCGCAGGCCTGATCCATGCCGATAAGGGCAGGATCTTCTTTGAAGGAGGCAATATCGTCGGAAAAACACCGCGGGACATCATCCGTCTCGGAATCCGTATGGGCTTCATTCCGGAAGACCGTCTCGGAATGGGTTTGGTAGGAACCATGGACATCGTCCATAATATCGTTTTGAAGGATTATCAGAATCAGCCGGGTATTTTCCTGAAACGGGCGGAATGCACGGAAAAGGCCAACAAGATCGTCAAGAAGCTCGACATACAGACTCCGAGTATTTATTCTCCTGTAAAAAAGCTTTCCGGAGGGAATATTCAGAAGGTACTTCTCGGAAGAGAAATCGACTCCAATCCCAAGGTGCTGATTACCGCATACCCGGTGAGAGGCCTTGATATCGGAGCATCCTATAAAATTTATGATCTGCTCAATGAGCAGAAGGAAAAGGGCGTAGGCGTCCTGTTCATCGGGGAAGATTTGGACGTACTGATCGATCTATGCGACCGGATCATGGTTTTATTCAACGGACGAATCACCGGTATCGTCGATCCGTCCAAGGTTACAAAAGAAGAAATCGGACTGCTCATGACCGGAGGCAGCATTGAACAGGAGGCAGAAGCATGATGAAAATAAGCAAACGGGCCGAACTGCCTAAGAGACAGGAACTGATGATCAACGCTGTTGCAATCGTCTTTTCTCTTATCTGTGCAGGCCTCGTGATCATGATCCTGGGATATGATCCCATCATTGTATTCCGGGAAATCGTACTGGGCGCTTTGGGCACAGAGCTGCGAATCCAGCAGACCATAATCAAAGCGATTCCGCTGGTCATCACTTCCCTTGGCATTCTGGTAGCCTTTAAGATGAAATTCTGGAATATCGGAGGGGAAGGACAGATCATGATGGGTGCTTTCGGAGCATCTCTTATCGCCTTGAACATCCCCGCTGCCGTGCCCGCACCATTCGTCCTGCTTGCAATGGCGGCTTCCGCCATGCTCTTCGGAGGGATATGGGCCTTTATCCCGGCTTTCTTCAAGGCAAGATTCGGAACCAATGAAACGATTTTTACATTAATGTTGAATTATATCGCGATCAAGTGGGTGACCTACCTGCAGTACGGTCCATGGAAGGATCCGGAATCCCAGGGCTTTCCCAAAATCGCAAACTTTGAACCCAACGCGGTGCTGCCGTCACTTTTCGGTGTGCATATCGGATGGATCATCTCCATTGTTCTTGTGGTTCTGATGTACTTTTTTATCAATCATACAAAAAAGGGCTTCGAGATCACCGTTGTAGGTGAGAGCATAGAAACGGCACGGTACGCAGGCATGAATATCAAAGCCATCATTATCACCTCCATGCTGATTTCCGGAGGGCTTTGCGGTTTGACAGGAATGATTCAGTCTTCTGCCATCGAGCGGACGCTGACCTCGACTTTGTCCGGAGGCTACGGCTTTACCGCCATCATCACGACCTGGCTGGGAAGGCTGTCCGCACCGGTGATCCTGGTAGTCTGTATCGCCTTTGCAATTCTGCTGCAGGGCGGCGCTTATATTCAGATCGCTTTAGCGATTCCGTCATCCGTAGCGGAAATGATTCAGGGAATCATTCTGTTCTTTGTACTGGGCAGTGAATTCTTCCTGCAATATCGACTTTCCTTTAACCATAAACTTGGAAAAAAGGAGGTGGCTTAAATGACCGTATTTTTCGCTGCGGCAGTGATTGCCGGTACCCCGCTGCTGTTTGCAACCCTGGGGGAACTTATTACCGAGAAGGCGGGCAACTTGAATCTTGGCGTGGAAGGCATGATGCTCATGGGAGCAGTCATGGGATTTGCTGTTGGCCTATGGACCGGAAATCCGTTCCTGGCGATTCTGGGTGCCATGGGAGCAGGCGCTGTCGGGGCGGCGGTATACGCAATCCTCACCGTAACTCTGCGTGCCAATCAGGTCGTAACTGGTCTGACACTGACTATTTTCGGGAGCGGATTTGCAAGTTTTGTAGGGCAAAGCTTTATGGGTGTTCCTGCACCGGCTTCGGTGAAAGCAGTGTTTGTTACGCTTCCCATCCCGGTGCTTAGTAAAATCCCTGTGATCGGGCCGACCTTCTTTGAACAGGACATCTTTATTTACTTCGGCTATTTAATAACCATCCTCGCATCTCTCTATTTATGGAGAACAAAGAAAGGGCTGAACCTGAAAGCGGTAGGAGAAAATGCCGCGGCAGCGGATGCTTCCGGAATCAATGTAAATCTTTATAAATATGTTCATATCATATTGGGCGGAGCCCTCTGCGGACTGGGTGGGGCATACATGTCACTGGTAACGATCCCTGTCTGGCAGGAAAACGTGGTGGCCGGACGAGGTTGGATCGCAGTTGCATTGGTTATCTTTGCTTCCTGGAAACCGTCCAAGGCCCTCGTCGGAGCCTTTCTCTTCGGAGGATTGAACATCCTCGGCTTCCGGCTTCAGAGCATGGGTATCCATGTTTCCCAGTACATTGTTGATATGGTCCCATATGCGGCAACGATTCTCATCGTAATCATCAGCACGAGAAAGAACAAGAAAGAGGATATGGGTCCTGCAGATCTAAGCGTTCCATATTTCAGGGAAGA
>CAZTEH010000022.1:34863-44055 GCA_964612345.1 uncultured Oscillospiraceae bacterium
TTAGGGCCGGGCGCATTCGGCGTCATTGCCTTTCAGGATATCCAGACCATGTTCGATGGAAGGGAGGATGTACTCCAGGATTTCCTTGATGGACTTGGGACTGCCCGGCATATTGATGATGAGGGTACCCCCTCTGATACCGGCCTCCGCTCGTGAGAGCATCGCTCTCGGCGTGATCTGTAATGAGATGCTTCTCATCGCTTCCGGAATCCCCGGCGCACGTCTTTCAATGACCTGCAGCGTGGCTTCGGGAGTGACATCCCGCTTGGAAAATCCCGTTCCGCCTGTGGTTAAAACAAGATCCAGCTTGTCTTCATCTGCCATTTGCCGCATCATATCAGCTAGCGTGTCTTTATCGTCCGGAAGAATCGATATTTTATCAACTTTAAATGCATGGAACCTGGCAACGATCTCTTCGATTGCCGGCCCGCTCAGATCTTTTCTTGTCCCTGCAAAGCCTTTATCACTTGCAGTGATAATCCCGACTCTGTAAACCATAATGAATCCTCCCATAATAAACTTGTAGAAAATTATCACTTGAATTTATATAAATATTCTATATGATAGAAGTATAATGTACAAGCAGAAAGCGCAAGCAATCCTTAGACGAGGATAAAGATTCTATTTATAATAAATGTTTGGCAGTAATTCAATTTAAAATTGAATAATGATACAGTAAGGTGGACATATGAGTATATTTTACAGAATTTTATTTATTATCATTGCGGTAAGCATCCCGGTAGTTTCCATATTAAGTGCTTTTAATGTCGTTTTTCGTCTGCCGGATCTTTATGTTTATGAGTTTAATCGGAACCAGATTGCCGCAGAAATCGATCTGGGCATTCCGGATGAAGAGCTTGGTCAATTTTTCTCCGAGTTTATGAAGGGGAAAGAGGATGAATTTGATTTATTCACGGAATACAGAGACAGAGAACAGGCAGTCTTTGGCACAGTGGAGCAGATCAATATGGAAAATGCAAGAGGGTTGCTGAACTACTCCCTGTATATTATTGGAGGTACCGCTTTTCTTGCCATACTGAGTTCTGCAATCTTTCTCATGAAAAAGAAAAAACAGGAATTGCGAATTGCATTTAAAGGCGGGATCCTTGCATTTGCCATTATGCTGATCGCATTCTATGTGGTGTTTTATTTCGATCCGGCCAGAGCGTTTTTATACCGGCTGGTTTTTATCAATCCGTTTGGCGCCGATGATGTTCTGCCTTTGATGCTCACGGAGCAATTTGCACAGATGAGCTTGGTTGCAGTCTCGGCGGTGGCTCTGGTCATTCTGGTGATACTCACCTCGATCACATGGAGGCTGACAAAACCGAGAAGAATGTTTTGGTAATGCTTGTTAATTTTCCGAAAGACTTTGCCTTTTTTCCGCAGCTTTAGCTGCAAAGGAAAAACGGACAGCGTAGCGAAGCGGAGGAGCAGACTCTGTCTGCGTTGTCACTGGCTCTTTCGTACTCGCTTACGTATGTCTGTATACGCGCGCAAGCATGAAGAAGCCAGCAACAACGAATTGCACAAAAATAGCAAGTAAGGAGTGATGGTTATGGTTTATGTTCATTTAGCAGATGGATTTGAGGAGATAGAAGCATTAACCGTTGTTGATGTTTTGAGAAGGGCGGATATCGCAGTAAAAACGGTTTCGATAACGGGAGACAAAACGGTCAGAGGCGCACACGATATCATGGTGACTGCAGACCTGCTGTTTCAGGAAGCGGATTACGGTAAATGCGAAATGATCGTGTTGCCCGGTGGAATGCCGGGTACGGCTAATTTAGCCAAGCATGAAGGTCTGGCAGAGCAATTGAATGCCTTTGCAAAGAGCGGTAAATGGCTGGCGGCAATCTGTGCGGCTCCAAGTGTGCTTGGAAAAATGTCACTATTAAAAGGCAAGCATGTTACCAGCTACCCGGGCTATGAGAATCAATTGATCGGAGCGGTGTATTCGGAGGAAAGAGTCATCCGGGATGGTAAATTAATAACCTCAAGAGGACCCGGCACTGCAATGGAATTTTCATTGGAGCTGGTAAAGCTGTTAAAGAATGAGCAGACGGCCGCTGCATTAAGGAACTCGATGATCGTATGATTGATTTACATCTTCACACCTATTATTCTGACGGAACGATGTCTCCGGAGGAGCTTGTGGTACTGGCTCTAAATAACAAGGTTGAAACCATCGCAATAACCGACCACGACGGAATGGGCGGTTTGGCGGAGGGAATGGAAGCCGGAAAACGTCTGGGAGTTCATGTAATACCCGGAATCGAATTGTCCACGGAGGATGAGGAGGGTATCTATATGCACATTCTTGGCTATTGTTTTGATTGGGAAAATGAAGCGCTGAAAAACGAAGTGGAATCGATCAGACGGAAGAGGGTGGAACGGAATGAAAAGCTGCTTGCTGCCCTGCGTGAGATCGGCTGCAAGCTTACAAAAGAGGATTTGCAGCTCAGAGAAGGCCAGGATTATGTGGGAAAACCAACCTTTGCTTTGGCACTCATGAGAAAGGGCTATGTGTCTTCTCCAAAGGAAGCGTTCAAAGAGGGCCGATTCATGAGGTCTGATGTGGTAAGAAGTGTGCATCGGGAAAAGATTTCGGCGAAGAAGGCAATCGAACTGATCCGCGAGGCTGGAGGGATTCCCGTGCTTGCCCACCCCATGAAAATTTCACATTTAACGAAGGGTGAAGGAGAAGATTTCTTCCATAGGCTGGATCAACAGCTGACCAAGCTGAAACGCTGGGGCCTCGCAGGAATGGAATGCTATTACAGCAGCCATCTGCCCCAGGATCGGTCACGGCTGGTGCACATGGCGAAAAAGCATCAGCTGATCATAACCGGCGGTTCGGATTTTCATGGGACGGAATTTGATCGAAGCATTACCATTGGCGGCTTTGCTGTTGATGAAAATTTTGACGAGAAAAGAATGATAATAGAAATAAATAGCGCATTGTGTAAAAAGATGGTATAATATTACGGTTAGGTTAGGTGTGATGAGAGGGTATTTGGAATGAAACGGGAGGTAAGGCATGAAGAATAGTTGGACGAGAATACTGATTAATGTAAGGAGCCGCAAGGTATGAGATTTGTTCCTACATATTGCCTGAGAGAAGGAATGAAATTAGGCGACAATCTCTATAATAATTATGGAGATTTGATGCTGTCAAGCGGTACTGTTTTAACGAGAGAATATGTAAAATCCATTGAGCGTCTGCAATATAACGGAGTATATATTGATGATGATATTTCCAAGGATATTCACATTATCAATATCATCAATGACAGCGTAAGAGCCCAAACGGTGAAGGGCATCAAGGATGTGTTTATTCACTGCGAAAAGGGCAGCCCTGATTCGAAACCGGATTTCAGGAAAGCGAAGCAGCAGATAGAGAACATCGTAGACGAAATCTTTGCCAATAAGCATCTTATGGTAAATATGATCGACATGAAGGTGTTTGATGATTATACGTACTATCATTCGGTCAACGTTGCAGTATTAAGCATTGTACTGGGCGTTGCATTGAAAATGGACAAAGGAGAACTGTGCAACCTGGGCTTCGCTGCGTTGCTTCACGACATCGGCAAGGTCTTTGTCAGCCGGGATATTCTCAATAAAGGCGGGAAGCTGACTCCTGAAGAATTCGACGAAATCAAAACCCACTCACTTTTAGGCTGCAATCATATAAAAAAAGGCTGTGGAGTATCAAATTCATCCTATATGGGAATTCTGGACCATCATGAGAAATATGACGGCGGCGGTTATCCCAACGACCTCAGGGGCGAAAAGATTTCCTGGTACGGCAGAATTATAGCCATTGCGGACGTATATGATGCTTTAACCTCAGACAGACCTTACAGAAAGGCTTTGCTGCCTTCCGACGCAATGGAATATGTCATGGCATCCACCACGATCCAGTTTGACCCGAAAGTGGTTGAAGTTTTTGTGAAGAAGATCGCTCCATATCCAATCGGAACCTGTGTCCGGCTCAGCAACGGCTTGACCGGAATTATCGTTGAAAATTATGAAGAACTCTGTATGAGGCCGAAAGTCAGGATCTTCATGGATCACGACAAGGATGTTGAGCCTTATGAGATTGAACTGGCAGATTATTCATCTTTAAATATAACCGTTATCGAAATCGTATAGAGAATCAGGTCGGAAAAATATGAATAAGCATATTGATTTTTACAAGACGCTGCAGGTGCATCACGATGCCGGACAGGATATCATTGATGCAGCATATCGGTGTTTGTCCAAAATGTATCATCCGGATGTGAACAAGAGCCCGCTGGCTGTTGAGCGCATGAAGGATATTAATATTGCATACGGTGTCGTTGGCGACGGCAGAAAGCGCAAGGAATACCATATCGAATGGATGAAGCACAATGCGGTAAAGCCTCTTACCTCTACCATCCTCAACAGGGAGAAGCAGAATGCAGAGCCTGATCCTGTCAAGGAAGCAAAAAAGGAAGAAGAAGCTGCAACCCGTGCGCTGGACGAATTCTTTTGCGAGACGGTCAATGAACGATGGGAAAAGGCTTATCAAAAGCTGACGAAGATCGATGCGGACAATATACCCATGGAGGACTTCCTGGAATGGAAGAAGGCGGTTTCCCAGGTATATAAGTTAGGCAATTACAAGATTACATACTTTAGAAAATATACGAATTGTGATTATGCCGGAGTCGTCTATCCGACCATTTTCCAATTCTCCGTGGGTCTGACGGAAATGCAGATTTCCACCGGGCAAATCAGTGAAGAGAATACGCAGAAGTACGTAGCCTATGATGGTTCATCGTGGCGCGTATGCCTTGGATACACCGACCTGAAGCCAACCATCATGAAATTCAAATATCTGGCCCAGGCGCTTCCAAAGATGGATAAGGACGAAGTGTTCATGAAGGCGATCACAAAGATCGACCTGCTGACAGGACTCTACAGCCTCAGCGGATTTGTGGAACAGGCTGAGCGGGAGATGCTGAGAAGCCAGAGATACGGGAATCCGCTTTCCCTGGCTGTTGTATCGATCAAACCGATACCGGACAGCGAAGACAGTCCGGATGAAAATCAGCTGAATGCCTGCATGTCCTATGTTTCGGAAATCCTATGCGCAAACGTCAGGAAAACAGATCTCATCGGAAGATGCAATCCGGCCTCCTTCTCCATCCTGCTCACGGAGACCAAACCGGAAGACGCTATAAGCGCTTTGGGAAAGCTCCTTGAGCTATGTGATACGGAAGATTATTTGAATTACGAGATTTTTTCCGCCTGCGTTCCCGTCTATAAGGGAAACATTGAGCAGATCATATCCGCAGCGCTGGAAAAGATGGTGATCAGAGAGAGAGAAACGGGCATCGACTGGAACGAACAGACGGAGCATTTACGTACAAAACTAGGGAAATACAAGTTATCCGATATACTCGGGTTCAATAAAAAAGGAAAAAACCATTTTTAACAAATAAAAATGGTTTTTTTATTTTTTGTAGTCCAGTTTCCTGCCGCTTTGCAATTCGGTAGGCTGCGCGTACTGCATGAGCTTTTGTTCCTGTGTATTGGCTTTGAGGGAATCCATGATATGCTGCTGTTCCTTGCGAATCAGATTAGTAGCATCCTTATCCAGATCCAGAATCAGTTTAATCATTTGATCCAGCTCCTGCTTCATTTCACTCGTGAGAGAAGCTTTCACTTTCGTACCGGCCGCTTCTTCAAGTTCCTTGAGCTGCAGGATCACCGCTTCCCTTCTGGATATGAGTTCAGGAACAGACTCCCATTCATCAATGCTGCTGATCAATTCCTCACTAAGATTAAGGCACTGTTTTAAAAGTGCCTTTTTCTGCTGCAAATATTCGAATGATGTGTTAATACTCATTTGAATTGCCTTTCTATCAAATGGGATGACTGACTGCCTTTATTTTTTTGCCCTTGCTATCTTTTCCGCCTGCCGGAAGGTAACCTTCAGATCGTCCACAAGAGACAGCAGTTCCTTCATCATAGAAACATCTTTCTTAGCAATAGCCTCTCCCAATTTATTGTGGAGAAATAGATACATCTCATTTAACTCAATGGAGATTGCATATTTCATATCCAAAGAAAAATTTAGCGTTGATATGATTTTCTGTGACTTTGCAGTACAATTATAGGCTTTAAAACTATTTCCGTTGTTGGTAAAGAATATAGCCATACTGATCTGCTTTGAAGCTTCTTCAAAGAGTTTAACGACGATTTCTCCCTTGGTAAGAGTTTCTAAGGTCTGCGCCTTGTACTGCTGATATAAATTTGCCTGTTGCATAATTCCACACCTCTTTACTAATTTTAGGAGCTGCTGCCGGAGAACTGTGATAGGATTGAACTTTGTGAATTCAAGTTATTGATTGCCGTTTCCATGGCAGTGAATCGTTTCCATAGCCTGGATTCTTCAGCGGTTAGTCTCGTCTGCATCGTCTTGATTGTTTTATTTGTTCTTTTGATTTGATCAAAAATGCTGTTTTCCGTATCGGACATGGATGACGCAACACCTGCAACTTCTACAAGAGTTCCTCGGGTTCCCTTCACTCCAGATGTTTTCGTTGCGCCGGTAAAGACATCATTCAATGAGTTCGCGATTCCTTGATCGGAGGTGAACAGCTCCTTTATCTCACTGCCTTTTGTCTCTAAAGCTTTCTTCAATTTTGCTTCATCGATCTGAAGCTTTCCGTTTTCGCCATAGCCCGCTGATGAAATTCCGATAGAATAAAGAGAAGTACTGCTAACGGTTAAGCCGGTCATAATGGAGTGCATCTTTGAAGAGATACTCTTTAAAATGGAATCTCCTCTTAATATACCGGACTTCGCCTTATCTTCCCAGGTCTTTATCTGCGCTTCGGTCATATCTTCCTTTTGCTCATCGGATAGAGGCTGGTAATCATTGTCTATATCCTCTTTGGTAAGACCATTAACGAAATCGATCATAACGTTGTAGTCTTCCACAAAGCTCTTTATAGAATCTAGAATAGAGGAAGCATCCTCCGTCATGGTAATCGTTGTGGGAACTGCTGTGGTCTCGGAAATTGTAACCGTTACGCCATCGATGTCCATCGTATTGGAGCTTCTAATGATGGGTTGTCCATTAACAGTAAGGATAGCATTTACTCCATCAGTGACTTGTGCACCGGCTGTGGTGGTGAGACCAAAAGCAGTCATAAGATTTCCGGAAGATTCTGTGATCGCGATATTTTTTCCCACGCCGCTTTCGTCTGCAGTCATCGTGAAACGATCGGTAATTGAAGAATATGATATTTTTACTCCTGCTTCACTGGTGTTGATTTTATTCATAACGGTTGATAGACTGTCGGTTTTGCTGAAAGAGAAATCAACTGAATTAATTTGGAATTTATATGTGTCAACTTCTGCCAACTCTGTAGCAAAGGTTAAATTTCCAAGAGATGATGTGGCAGTAAGCTTATTTGATTGCCCTGCTGTAAATCCAAGTCTTGTTAACGTAGCGGTATTATCTCCCACAGCATTGACGGTAACCTTGGAACCAGTCGCAGAGAAAGTGAGCTGATCGTTACTAACGCCTACTGTGATGACTCTGTCTGCTACATTCTGAATTCCAAAAGCAGTATCAATTGCTGCTTGAAATGCATTTTGAAGTCCGGTTGTTGTCTTGTCGGCTGCTACACTGGCGGCAAAAGTACTGTCAAAGGTAACGGTTTTTACCTTGCCATCCAAGTTGAGGCTAATGGATCTCCCGGTGATATTCACTAATAAATTATCGATATCCGTACTGCTCATCGTACCGGCGACAGCACTTTCCATTTTTCCTGTGAACGTCTTTGAAACCGCGCTAGTGCTTTTAACAGTCTGATAAGTCGCCAACTGAGTAACGGAATTTATGGTAATACTTCCTGCTAATGCAGCTTCAGTTGGTGAAACCTTAACTTTAGCAGAGGAGGAAGTTGCACTTACTGTTTTAAAAAATGAAGGACTTCTGAAATTAGTTGTTGAAAGTACATCCAAATATTTACTCTGAAATTCTTTCAATGATGAAGTAACAGACCGATACGCGGTTTGCTTCCACTCTAATTTTTGTACACTTTGTTGCTGTTTTAAAATCTTTTGCCTGCTGGAAGAGGTAAGATTTTCAACCAGTTCATCGATATCCATTCCGGACACCAAACCGCCCATCCCTGTTTTTGCAGTTAATGAAGATAATGTGCTTGAGTTTACTGATGCCATTTAGATCACCCCCTAATATATACTATATCGACTAATCGGATAAAAACTTAATAGAGCAGGATAAAATTGTCAAGAAATTGTTCGTGTTATTATTTAAACCTTCTGATAAATGGAAGGCTTTATATACTTGAATTTATGATCACAGGACGACAGCGATTCACTGTGCCCGATCATGAAATAGCCTCCCGGCATCAATGCATCATAAAACTTATTAATGATTGCGTTTTTTGTCGGCATATCAAAATAGATCATCACATTTCTGCAAAAGATGCAATGAAATGGTTTCTTGAAGCTGAACGGTGACAGCAGGTTGAAATTACGGTAAGCAACGCTTTTTCTAAGTTCTTCCGATACCACAAATCTCTGGTCGTCATGTGCGGTAAAGTATTTCTTGATCCAGCTGTGGGGAACCTCACCCAGCTCTTCCCTGGTATAGATCCCATTTTTGGCGATATTGAGCACTTTATTGGAAATGTCCGAGGCGAGGATCGTATGATCCCAGCTGCCGGCATTGGTTCCCAGATAATCCAAGGTAATCATCGCAAGGGTATAGGGTTCCTGTCCCGAGGAACAGCCTGCGCTCCATATTCTTAAGTCCTTTGTTTTTAAGCCTTTTTCCACCCATGGGAGCACATGATCCTTGTAGAATTCGAAATGTTCGTTTTCCCTGAAAAAATAGGTGTGATTCGTGGTCAGTTTATTGATGAGCATCGTGATTTCATCATTGACTTTATCGTTCTTGGCATACTCAAAGTAGTCCATATAATTGTCAAATCCCAAGTCGGCGATATAATTGCTCAATCTGCCTTCAATCAGCGGCCTCTTATTTGTAAGGTTTACACCATAATTAGTTTTGATATATGTGGTGATGGCAATAAATTCATCATCTTTTATGTAAATCATAGAGAGGTCTCCTTATCTGAGTTGATGTTACTATTAAGTTTAGTACTGATTGAGAATACC
>CAZTEH010000023.1:0-8394 GCA_964612345.1 uncultured Oscillospiraceae bacterium
TGCAATTGCAAGGCGCATATCTATTCTATATTAAATTATTGCTTCGGAATTAGGGAAATAAAACCGGGCGGCCTGACCAATTATCAGATGACGATGATCAAACTGAGCTCCGAGGAGAGTGTTTTTATTAACAGAAGGAAAAAACCGACACGGATGGAACTAACGAAATGATAAAAAAGTACTTGCCTAAAACGGCAACTTGTGCTACTATGTAATAGCTATCGTTCAGAATTGAATATTTTAGTTAGAATAGAATATTTCAAATACTAGCTCGCCCAATTTGTAAAACAAATTGTTGGCGAACTTATGCAAGGAAATCACGAATCTCCGATTTGTAGATTTCGACTGCTAGATATATATTTTAGAAAGAGGTGAAAAGCATGAAGGAAGGAATCCACCCAGATTATAAGGAATGTACAGTTACATGTGCATGTGGAAACACATTTGTTACAAAATCATTGAAGGAAGAACTTAGATTGGATGTGTGCTCTGCTTGTCATCCGTTCTTTACGGGACAGCAAAAGTTTATCAATCGCGGCGGTCGTGTCGAAAAGTTCAAGAAAAAGTTCAATATCGAATAACAGCAAAATTAACTGGAAATTCTTATTTCCAGTTTTTTTTAGGTTAAATTCATGATATAATTTTTGGGATTAAATAGTAACGAGATTAGGAGTTGAAACTATATGTACGATAAATTAGATTTTATCCAGGCGAAATACGAGGAGCTTTCCCTCAAGGTTTCCGATCCGGATGTGATCAACGATCAGGCTGTCTGGCAGAAGTCAATGAAGGAAATGTCTGATATGGAGCCTATTGTCAACAAATATCGGGAATACAAGAAGGCGACAGACGATTTGAAAGATACAAAAGAAATGCTCAATGACAACAGCATGGACGAGGAGATGAGAGATCTCACAAAAGTGGAGCTTTCCGAGCTGGAACACAAGCAAGATATTCTAAGCAAAGAGCTGCAAATTTTATTGCTGCCTAAAGATCCTAACGATGATAAAAACGTAATTCTTGAAGTCAGAGCAGGCACCGGCGGTGAAGAAGCCGGATTATTTGGCAACGACCTTTTGAGAATGTATATGAGATATGCGGAACGACGTGGTTGGAAGACTGAGATGATGGATCTCAATGACACTGGAATCGGCGGCATTAAAGAAGCTGTTATTTTGATTAAGGGTAAGGGCGCTTATTCCAGGCTGAAGTTTGAAAGTGGCGTACATCGCGTACAGAGAGTGCCGGAGACAGAGTCCAGCGGAAGGATTCATACTTCTGCGGCTACCATTGCGGTGCTTCCGGAGGTAGATGACGTAGAAGTGGATTTAAACCCCAATGATGTTCGAGTGGACGTTTATCGTTCTTCCGGGAATGGCGGACAGAGTGTTAATACTACAGACTCGGCAGTTCGACTGACGCATGTGCCAACGGGTTTGGTTGTAACCTGTCAGGATGAGAAATCACAGACAAAGAATAAAGAAAAAGCATTCAAGGTTCTCAGAGCGAGACTCTATGACGCCAAGCTTCGGGAACAGAACAAGGAAATATCAGAACAGCGAAAGAGCCAGGTGGGATCGGGAGACCGAAGCGAACGAATCAGAACCTACAACTTCCCTCAGGGACGCGTATCAGATCACAGAATCGGGTTAACACTATATAAGCTCGATTATTTCCTGGACGGTGATCTGGATGAGATCATCGACGGACTGATCACGTCGGATCAGGCTGAGAAAATGCGGAATTTTTAATAGCATTAGGAGCGGCTGTCGGGCATATTTTCTCGAAAATCCGGTCGCTTCCAGTTTAACCAAGGCTCCGACGGTTTTCTATGAAAATATGCCGCCGCGCCGCTATGAATATTAAAATTCACGTGAGAAATTATTATATAAAGGTAAGAAAAGATGAAAACGAAGATTTTTGATGTCAGGGATTTAAATAAACACAATTTGGAACAAAGCATCATCTATGATGAAGCGGAGGCAAATGCCAAGGTCAATGAGGCGCTGGGGAAAATAGATGAGGCAGCGAAGATCCTTGCCAACGGAGGGCTGGTGGCCTTTCCTACCGAGACGGTTTATGGACTTGGGGCCAACGCAATGGATCCGGAAGCGGTTGCCGGAATTTATGAAGCCAAAGGCCGCCCCGGCGACAATCCTCTGATTGTCCATATCGCAAGAGCAAGCAATATAGGAGAACTGACTCCTAGTTTAACACCGAAAATTATTCGCCTGATTGATAACTTCTGGCCGGGGCCGTTGACCATCGTACTGAAGAAAAAACCGGAAGTGCCGGATATCACAACGGGTGGACTGGATACGGTGGCCATTCGAATGCCCGATGATCCCATTGCACTAGAGCTGATCAAAAAGGCAGGCTGCCCGATTGCGGCGCCAAGCGCCAACATTTCCGGCAGACCAAGCCCAACCAAAGGGGAACATGTGGTAGAGGACCTGGATGGTAAAGTGGATGCGATATTGATCGGAAATGACTGCAGGATAGGCATTGAATCCACGGTATTGGATTTGACGGGAGATGTTCCTACAATTTTAAGGCCCGGCATTATAACGGCTGAAAATATAGAAGCCGCCATCGGAGAAAAGGTGGCGATGGATCCGGCTCTCAATCAACGCAAAGCCGCAGCCGATGGCGAAGGCGGCGAGGATGAGAATTTGGTTCCGAAAGCGCCGGGAATGAAATATACCCATTATGCGCCGAAGGCGGATATGACCATAATTGAAGGACAACGTGACAAAGTAAAAACCGAAATAGAACGGCTGAAGGGTCTCAACGAAAAGCTTGGGCTAAAAGTCGGAGTGATCCTGTTTGAAGAAAAAGCCTTCATCGAAGCGGCACATGAATTCTTTGCCAAGCTGAGAGCTTTTGACGACGAGGGTGTTGATCTGATTTTGGCAGGTGCTTTGAGCGAGAAGGACGGAGTGGGCTTTGCGGTGATGAACCGGATGCTGAAATCCGCCGGATACAATATAGCAAAAGTTTAGTATTAGGAGGGTGCGGTATGAAAATTGCTTTGGCTGCGGATCATGGCGGCTATGAATTAAAAGAAGTAGTGAAGGTGCATTTACAGCAAAAAGGACATGACGTTTTAGATTTGGGCTGCAATAACGACGGAGGGTCGGTTGACTATCCGAATTACGGAAAAGCCTGCGGAGAAGCGGTCATGCGGGGAGATGCGGAAAAAGGCATCGTCTTTTGCGGGACGGGCATCGGTATCTCCATCGCGGCAAATAAGGTCAAGGGAATCCGATGCGCTTTATGTACAAGCCTGTTCATGGCAGAGATGGCCAGTAAGCATAATAATGCCAACATACTCGCATTGGGAGGCAGGACTCTGGAAACGGATCTGTCCCTGAGCATCGTTGATGTATGGCTGACCACAGAATTTGAAGGCGGACGCCATAAGAACAGAACCGATTTGCTGGACTGCATGTAAAACTGTTTTCAATAAAATTATTAATAAATTATTTGAAGGGCTTGATTCCAGTCAAGCAATATGGAGGTATGAAATGGGAAAAGTTTATGTTTTTGATCATCCACTTATTCAGCACAAGACTGCAATGATTCGTGACAAGAGCACCAGCGTAAAAGACTTCAGGGAACTTGTAAGAGAAATTTCAATGCTAATGGCGTATGAAGTTACACGGAACCTGCCTCTGAAGGATGTAGAAATTGAAACTCCCCTTTGCACAGCGACGATGAAAATGCTGCAGGGTGAAGATATTGCCATCGTACCGATTTTAAGAGCCGGACTGGGAATGGTAGACGGAATGCTGGAATTGGTTCCGAATGCCAAGGTTGGACACATCGGACTTTATCGTGACCCGGATACTCATATGCCGGTGGAATATTATTGCAAATTACCTGCAGATATCGAAAACAGACAAGTGATCGTTGTTGACCCGATGCTGGCAACCGGCGGATCTGCTGCCGCGGCCATCGATTTTATTAAAGAAAAGGGCGCCAAGAAGGTTTCTTTTATGTGCCTGATCGCCGCACCGGTTGGAATCGAAGTTCTTCAGAAGCAGCATCCTGATGTTGATATCTTTATCGCAGCAAAAGACAGCCATCTCAATGACCATGCTTACATAGTGCCTGGTTTGGGAGATGCCGGTGACAGACTTTACGGAACAAAATAACAATAACAGAAGAAGGATATAGGCAATGTTAGAAATAAAATTGGAAGAGAACGTATTTGACGTTCTGCAGGAAAGAGGCTTAATCAGGCAAGCGACTCATGAAGATGAGATCTGTGAACTGCTGGGAAAGGAAAAAGTCACCTTTTACATCGGCTTTGACCCAACTGCAGACAGCCTTCATGTAGGTCACTTTATGCAGATCATCATTATGATGCATATGCAGAAATATGGCCATAAGCCAATCGTTTTAATCGGCGGTGGCACGACGATGGTCGGGGACCCTTCCGGCAGATCGGATATGCGCCAGATGATGACGAAAGAGGTTATTCGTGCCAATGGCGATAAATTTAAAGAAACCTTCAGTAAATTTATTGATTTTTCCGATGGGAAAGCGATCATTGACAACAATGCGGACTGGCTTCTTGAGTTAAACTACGTTGATTTTATCAGAACCATCGGAAGACATTTTTCCGTCAACCGAATGCTGACAGCCGAGTGCTTTAAGCAGAGACTGGAAACCGGCCTTTCCTTCCTGGAATTCAACTATATGCTGATGCAGTCCTATGACTTCCTCGAGCTTCATCGCAGGTACGCCTGCAAGATGCAGTTCGGCGGCGACGATCAGTGGTCCAATATTCTTTACGGTGTTGACCTTGTGCGGCGTGAAATGGGAGATCAGGTATACGGGATGACTTTTGCACTCCTCACTACCAGTGAAGGCAAGAAAATGGGGAAAACGCAAAAGGGCGCGCTGTGGCTCGATCCGGAGAAAACCTCCCCGTACGAGTTCTATCAATATTGGAGAAACGTCGAAGATGCGGATGTAAAAACCTGCCTGTCTATGCTGACCTTCCTTCCCATGGAAGAAGTCAACCGACTTGCGTCCTTACAGGATGCTGAAATCAACAAGGCAAAGGAAATCCTTGCTTTTGAGGTAACCAAGCTGGTGCACGGCGAAGAGGAAGCCAATAAAGCACAGGACGCAGCCAGAGCACTTTTCTCAGGCGGCGGAAATATGGATGATGTGCCGAAAACCCAGATGCCGGCTTCTGCTTTTGAAGGAGAAGGCATGGGCATTGTAAGCCTCATCGCCGAACTGAAGCTGGTTTCCAGCAAGGGTGACGGCTTCCGGACCATCGAACAGGGCGGACTTGCCATCGATGACGGTAAGGTTACCGATGCCAAGCTTATGGTTACAAAAGATATGTTCAACGATGGAAAGATCCTGATCAAAAAGGGAAAGAAGACCTTCCATCTGGTCGAACTGGTCGAATCGAAATAAACAGGAATCGATATAAATAGAAATGACATGGTGAGCAGTGTGCACGCCATGTCATTTTTCGATTCTTACGACGGATCAGGGAAATCTTTATCTTAAAATCTTCAGTGCGGTGCTCCAGGCAACTACCTGACTAAATAGCGTGTTGACCGACTTTTCATGACGCGGCTTTGGCTTCAATACGCCATTTTCAAAATCGTCGGCAAGGAAAAATAATATCTGCTCACGCACATCGGCGATTTTAAACTGAGCCATAATCGGACGAAGAGCTTCAACCGCACGCGCCCCTCCGATGGATCCGTAGCTGACAAAGCCGGCAGCTTTATTTGTCCATTCATTGTAGAGAAAATCAAGCGCATTTTTCAACGCTGCGGAAGTGGAATGATTATATTCCGGAGTGACGAAAATATAACCGTCAAGCTCATTGATCTTTGCCGACCATTTTTTTGTATGTTCCTTGCTGTACTCCTGCTTAGCGGCAAGTTTCGGTTCGTCGAGAAGCGGCAGATTATAATCCTTGATATCAACCAATTCATACTCCGCATCATCTCTTGCTTTCGACATTTCATAGACCCATTTTGCTACGGTCTCCCCGACACGGCCCGGCCGTGTGCTCCCGATTATGATTCCTATCTTTACCATTGTTTACCCCTTTTCTTCTTTTGAATGTCTATTTCTTTCTGATGTCTATTTCTTTTGTTTTAATTTTTCTATTTCTTCTTCAACCTCTTCTGCGCCCTCGGCATAGAATTTTTCCTCATCAGGAGCAAGTTCCTTCAACAGTCTCAGGAATTCTCCCGCATGGACTCTTTCTTCATCGGCGATATCTTTCAGCACTTCGATGGCCAATTTGTTGTCGGTTGATTCTGCCAATTGCATATAGAGCTGAATCGCCTCATATTCAGCAGAAATCATAAAGCGGATGGATCGGATCAGTTCTTGATCGCTTAATTTGCGTTCTTTTGCAAGTCCGGAAAACGGATGTCCAAAATCAGGCATAATCGTTAATCTCCTTTCAATATCTTAATTTTAATATCTTATTTTAATTACCCGTGATCGGTTGTGTCAAACAAATTATACAAATCTTAAAATTTTCTTAAGATGTATTTTTTTTGAAACTTTTGGATATTATTTCCGTCTAAATTGATGGTATAATCAAAACAAAAAATCCAGAAAAAAGGGGATATTTATGGAGCCATTGATTACGGTCAAAAACATACGCAAGATTTACCGAATGGGCGAGGAAAAGGTTGTTGCCCTGGATAATGTAAGTCTTGATATTTATAAGGGGGAAATTATCTGCTTCCTCGGCGCCTCGGGCTCGGGGAAATCGACGTTTTTGAATATGGTGGCAGGATTGGAAAAACCGACAAAAGGGGAAATTTACATAGGGGGAATCCCAATCCACAAGCTCAATGAGGAGAACATCACACTTTTTCGGCAGAAGAACATCGGTTTTATCTTTCAGGCGTACCATTTACTGCCCATGTTCACATCCGTGGAAAATGTGAGCCTCCCTCTGATCTTCCAGGGAGTGGAGAAAAAGAAGCGGGAGAAAATGGCGAGGGAAACGCTGGCGGCAGTCGGTCTTGCAGGTTATGAAAACCGCAAGCCGACCCAGATGAGCGGAGGTCAGCAGCAGCGTGTGGGAATCGCCAGAGCGCTGGTCGGAAACCCAAAGATTATTTTTGCCGACGAACCCACCGGAAATCTGGATACTCATACCTCAAAGGAAGTCATGGATATCATGATGTCAAAGGTACGGGAGTTTAACCGGACACTGATTATCGTTTCCCATGACAAGAGGATTGCCGATTACGCAGACCGGATCGTGACCATTCAGGACGGAAACATCCTGTCAATACTAGCTCGCCCAATTTGTGAAACAAATTGAGGGCGAACTTATGCATGGAAATCACAACGTTCCGTTCCGGAACTCCAGCTCAAGCTTCGCTTGTGCTGCTGTCCGTTTTGCCTAGCCAAGCAAGCTTGGGGCAAAAAGGCAAATCTTAACGTTGTAGATTTCGACTGCTTGAAGAAAACAAAGGTGTATGAAGGAGATCAAGATGAACAGCAAAAGAAGGAAGGCAATTCTTGTTTTTATTGCGGCGGTTATGGCATTCGGTTTTCAGGCGATGCCAATCAATAACCAGTTTGGTACGGGTAATTCCGTCTATGGGGATACGATGCTGATCAATTCGAAAGTGATCGGCTCGGCATCGGCGGTGCAGGGAGATCAGAACGTGGTGGTCACCATTGAGGTGGAAAACAGGGAAAACGGTAATTTCACCTTTGACAGCGCCACACTGGGATTGAGCACAACAAAGGATGTCACCATTTCAGGAGGCTCCACCGGAACCATCACCCTGACGAAAGGACAGAAGGCAACCATCAGCTTCTATTTAAACGTAGGCCGGTTTGCAGTCAGCGGCTCCAGGACGATGATCCTGATCCTGAGAAATGACGGCAGTACGGTTCATGAAGCTGGTTCCCTGGGACGGTTTACTATTTACGACAAAATAGCTGATCCAAGCGGAGGATCGGGCAGCTACGCAGCCGTCCTGGACATCACACATTACACAAGCCCGGAGAGTGGCTTCGATTCGGGGCAGGAAAATACACTCATCCTGGATATCATTAATAACGGGAATACGATTATCAAAAATGCGGAGCTGAGCCTGACCATGCCCGATGGCCTATCTCTGAACAATGCCAGCAATTCCATGGCGATGGGTTACATATCGACAGGAAGCCGTAAGGAGGTCAGCTTTCCCATTGTGGTGGACGATGATGCGGAATCCAAAAACTATATCATCACAGCGGAGCTGACCGGGTTGAGTTTTAACAATACAGCGGTGACCCTTAAGAAAACCTTTTATGTTCCGGTAAACGGTTCCGGAACCTCCATAAAAAATGCGGAAATCACCAATATCAGCACGCCCAGCCAGGTGTACGGCG
>CAZTEH010000023.1:8404-8858 GCA_964612345.1 uncultured Oscillospiraceae bacterium
TTGCTGTAACACGCCCAGCAACATACAGACAGAATCCGGAGACAACCATAGTCAAAAGCCCCAGCCAGGTTGACGGCGGGGGGGAATTCACCCTGTCCTTTGATGTGGCAAGTCAGAACAGCGCCGACTTGAAGAATGTCAAGGTCAACGTAGACATTCCGGAAGGCCTTTTGAATAAATCGAGGAGCACCTTCATCGAGTCCTCGATCCCTGCAGGGAGCAGCAAAAACTATTCCGTTACGCTATTTGCCGCAGACGGTGCAAAGGAAAAAGCATATTCCATAAAAATATCTCTTTCCTCCAGTGCATCGACAGAGGACACCAATTCCGTGACTCAATATGCAAGCGTTTATGTAAGCGGTGTTGCGGGTGCGAAAACCCCTCAGCTCATGGTGGACAGCTACAGCTACGGCGGCACCTATGTGCAGGCCGGAGAGGAATTCCTGCTGGAGCT
>CAZTEH010000023.1:8868-15478 GCA_964612345.1 uncultured Oscillospiraceae bacterium
CCAAACCGACGGGTGCGACGGCGACGCGTCGAACGGCGAAGGCTGGGACGGCTACAGCCACGGCGGCACCTACGTCCAAGCAGGAGATGAATTTCTCTTGGATCTGGGGCTGTATAACACCGGCGGGACCCATACCATTTCCAACATCAAGGTAACCGTCAGCTCGGAAGACGGAGTCATTATTCCGGTGAACAGCAGCAATTCCTTTTATATCGACAAGCTTGGGAAAAAAGAGCGGATCGGTGAAGCTTTGTATCTTTCCGTAAAGCCGGATGCAGAGCAGAAGACGACTCCTCTGACCATAGATATGTCCTACGAGGACGGTTCGGGAAATGCGTTTACTTCCAAGGACATCATATCAATCCCCGTGATGCAGGAAACCAAACTGGAGGTGGATGATATCATCGCTCCGCCGGAATTATATGCCGGGATGCAGAGCGGCCTGTCGGTACAGTTTTATAATACGGGAAAAACCACGCTCAACAACCTCCGCGTAACTGCGGAAGGCGACTTCAATACGCCGGAATCAACGAGTTATTTTGTAGGAAACATGGAGAGCGGCAAAAGCGATACCTACGATTTCGGATTTATACCGAGCAAAGGAGGCACCCTGGAGGGTAAGATCATCTTTTCTTATGAAGACGCCTCCGGAGAGGTGCAGATCCTTGAACGGCCATTTTCCTTCCAGGTAATGGAAGAGATGCCTGCTTTCGACGAAGGGATGCCAATGGATCAGGGCGATGCTGCAGCGGGCGGGAGTAAAGCACCATGGGTGATCCTTGGGATTTTGGCGCTGCTCGCGGGCGGCGGAGTTTTCGCATGGAGAAAAATCAGGAAAAAGAAGATGAACCGGGAGATGGAAATCGATGAGTAATCGTGACTTGATCAGCCTGGCCTTCCGCAATCTGCTCCGGAGGAAAACCAGGACCATACTTGCCATAGTCGGCGTCGTGGTGGGAACCAGCGCCATCATCGTTATGCTTTCCATCGGCTTTGGCCTTTCCGCCAGCTTTCAGGAGCAAATCGAAAGCTACGGGAATCTGCACCTGGTGGATGTCTACAGCGCCGGAGGCGGCGGAATGATGTACAGCGAAGGCGGCGGGATGATGTACGGCGGAGGCGGCGGTGAGTCGACCGGCGTTTTGAATGAAAAAGCCATCGCGTCAATGGAGAAGATCAAAGGCGTCGACGCGGTATCCCCAAAGGTTCAGCTGTATCTTTCCTTTGGCGTGGGAAAATATATCGCCCAGGCTTCGGTGATCGGCATGAAGCCGGAGGTCATGCAGAAATTTGGTTATGAACTTCAGGACGGGAGACTTCTTGAGGCGGGTGACAAGTTTGCAATGGTCTTCGGGAATCAGGTGCCAAGCTGGTTCTATAATCCGAAAAAGACCTGGGGAAGCACCTGGGGAGGAGAAGCGCAGGTGGATGTGATCACCAACAAGATGATCGTTACCGCCGATGAATCTTACGGACAGAAGCAGCAGCAGCGAAGACAGAGCACCGATGAAGAGAAGATTATTTATAAAGAATACAAGGCCAAGGGCGTGGGTATTCTGGCGAATCCAAACGATGAGTCGGCATATAATGTCTATATGAGTCTGGAAGGTGTTGAAATCATCAAGAAGGAAGCGGAAAAGGCCCGAAAGGAAAATGTCACAAATAACAGCGCATATGAATCTGCCATGGTATATGTCGGAGACATTGGCGACGTGGAAGACGTGAGCAATGCGATCCGGGATATGGGCTTTCAGACGAGCAGCCTGAACGATTGGCTCAAGTCTATGCAGGAAACGGCAAGGATGATCCAGGGGATTCTGGGCGGAATCGGAGCGATCTCCCTGCTGGTAGCCGCACTTGGGATCACAAACACGATGATCATGTCCATTTATGAGAGGACAAAAGAGATCGGAATCATGAAGGTCATCGGAGCAAACCTCGGTGACATTAAAAACCTGTTCCTTCTGGAAGCCGGAATGATCGGCTTCCTCGGAGGAACAATCGGTTTGATCTTCAGTTATATTCTTTCTTTATTGATGAATACCGTTTTGAGCGGTATCATGACGGTAATGCTTGGCTCTGTAGGCGGCGGAGGTTCCACGGTTTCCATCATTCCATGGTGGGTTGCGGCGGGCTCTCTTGCGTTTTCCACAACCATCGGAATCCTCGCTGGATACTCCCCTGCAAGAAGGGCAATGCGTCTCAGTGCGCTGGAAAGCCTAAGGAATGAATAAAATGAATAATTTTGTTGCTGTTTGTTGTAAAAGATGATATTATAAGGCATTACACTTTATTGGAGGAGTCTGTCACAAAGGGATAGTTATGTCCCTTTGTGACAGACTCCTTTTGTTTTTTGATATCTGAAAGGAAGGTTTAAATGACAGAAAGCAATTATTTCATTTTATCAATTGTAATTTTTATTGCAGTCTATGTCCTGATCATCTGGGACAAATTTGACAGGGCTGTGGTAGCGCTGTCCGGCGCGATGCTGATGGTGCTGCTGCGAGTGCTGAATCAGGACGAGGCTTTTGAAGCGATCGACTATAATACCATCGGCCTTTTGGTTGGAATGATGATCATCGTTATGATCATGAGACGGACCGGTATTTTTGAATATCTGGGAATAAAAATGGTAAAGGCATCGAAAGCCGATCCATTTCGGCTGATAATCCTGCTTAGTATCACTACAGGCGTATTATCGGCATTACTTGACAATGTGACCACGATACTGCTGATATTGCCCATTACCTTAAGCGTAACGAGAGATTTAAAGCTAAATCCCATTCCTTTTATCATTGCGGCGATATTTGCCTCAAATGTCGGAGGAACTGCGACCTTAATCGGAGATCCCCCAAATATTATGATCGGAAGTCAGACCGGGTTGAATTTTATGGATTTCCTGATCAATGATGCGGTCATAGCCTTCCCCATCTTGATCGTCACATCCTTAATATTCGCTTTCATCTATCGAAAGGTACTTGTGGCAGATGACAGCGTAAAAGGCAAGATAATGGCGTTGGATGAAAAAGCGTGTATAAAGGATAGACAGCTGTTGCACAAGTGTATGATCGTGTTTGCGCTGGTGATCATTGGCTTCTTGCTTCATGGCGTGCTTCATTATGAGTCCTCCACCATCGCGTTGACCGGAGCCGTTGTCCTTTTGTTTCTATCCGGAGTAAATTCCGAACAAGTATTGCTTGAGGTGGAATGGAAGACGATTTTCTTCTTCTCCGGCTTATTTATACTGGTCGGCGGTATTGAAGCAACCGGAGTCATTTCCAAACTGGCTGAGGGAGTCATTGCCGTGACCGGTGGAGATCTTTTCTTGACGGCAATCGCTATTTTATGGGTCTCAGCAATCGCTTCGGCATTTATTGATAACATTCCATTTGTAGCCACGATGATCCCGCTTATTCTTCAGATGGGTGAGATGACTGATATGAATATTACGCCTTTATGGTGGGCGCTGTCTTTAGGAGCATGCCTTGGCGGAAATGGTACCATAATTGGCGCAAGTGCGAATGTAGTAGCAATTGGTATGGCGGAAAGAGAAGGCTATCGAATTACATTTGGCCATTATTTTAAAATTGCATTTCCGGTGATGCTGATTACAATAGTGATTTCTACTGTATATATTATATTTGCATATTTAATTTAGCTTTTCCAAGCATCTGCTCCAAAGTGATCTCGGGGTTCGTAAAGCGCGTCCTTGCAGCGAGATTTGTTCCGGTGATGGCCTCTTGCGGACACCAGCTGAAGCATGCGGCACACTGCTCGCAGGAGTGCAGCCATTCCGGCTTACCATCGGTGAGCCGGATATTTTTTACCGGACATATTTTTTCACAAGTCCCGCATCCGGTGCAGTTTTCACCCACCATAAATTTTTTGTCTTCCGATGGGATCAGCAGCTTTGCCAATGGATTCGCCGCTGTTAACACCTTGTCCTTCCAGGACAAGGTACATTTTTGAATTTGTTTTTGCCGTATGATTTCTGTGATCCCGTCAATGTGCTTCTGCCATTCTTCCGAGGCCGACCATTCTGCTCCAAATTTCACCAGAAATTCAGCCGATAGCGTGAGACCCTTCTTCTCGAAACATTTTCGGATTTGTTTCATAGCTGCGGCCGGCATTCCGCCGTTTGTTACTGCGGCATAGATATAAGCCTGCTTGTTTGCCACCTGCAGACGGTCAACAAAATTCAACACATAGGCGGGAATGCCCATGTCAATAACCGGCGTGAAAATACCGATGGTATCTGCGTTCGGTCCTGCGGAACAAATCGTCCCGTCTCTCATCGGAAAAAGCACGGAATGATCCAGCCTCTGTGACACGTCAAGGGCTGTCTTCAATGAATTTCCTCTTCCTGAAAAATAGTAAATGATATTGTCCATGTTATTTATTCCCCCTTCAAAGGCATCAAGGGTGCCAAGATAATGTTTACACTGTAAACATATATGCAGATTAACACATTATGTTTACGGTGTCAACATAATGTTCTGTTTATGTCATTTCAGGTGTCGATTATGCAATTGGTATCCTATTCGGACATAATTTGTTATAATAATATAGGCAGCCGTATAGGAAAATATTGGGAGTAATATGTTTACAACGGCAACATATTATGATATAAATGTTACTATACTAGACAAAAAATATGGAGAACCGACATGAACGAAAATTTTTATCATCACGGCGATTTGAAAAAGGAAATGATGCAAAAAGGCGTTCAGTTATTAAACAAAGAAGGCTATGAAGGATTTTCCCTTCGAAAGCTTGCGGCCATGTGCAATGTGAGCCACGCGGCGCCTTACCGGCATTTCAAAAGCAAAGATGAGCTTTTTCAAGCGATCAATTCTGAAATAACCACCAAATTCAATGAGGCATTGGTTAAGGACTCTGATAAATATCATGACAATCCCAAAATACAAATGATTGAATTCTGCAAAAACTATATTTCTTTTATGGTTGAAAATCCAGATTATTTCCGCTATATATTTATGTCACACCATGACTTGCCGATTGTTTTTTCATCCGGCGATATTCTATTTGAACGACGCGATCACCCCTTTTCGGTCAGTAAAGAGTATGCGAAAGAGTACTATTGCAGACTGTATGGAGACGAAGCCGACTGGGTTTCATTTATTTTAGCTTTATGGAGCCAGATCCAAGGATTGTCCCTGCTCCTTGTCAACCGTACGATCGAATACAAGGGGGATTATCTGGACTTTGCCCATAAGATGGTAGAGTCGTATCTCAACTCTTTCGAAAATTTAAATTTAATTAAATCGTAATGTGTCTTTAACAAGATCGTATTAAAATATGGTAAGACCTGCAAAGTAGAGCAATCAACGTTCCGTAAACGGAACTCCAACGCAAGCAAAGCTTGCGATGCTGTCCGTTTTGCCAATACAGCTAAAGCTGTGGCAAAAAGGCAACGTTCCGTAAACGGAACTCCAACGCAAGCAAAGCTTGCGATGCTGTCCGTTTTGCCAATACAGCTAAAGCTGTGGCAAAAAGGCAACGTTCCGTTCCCATTGATTTTTTATTCGCAGCTTAGTTGAAGAAAGGTTACGGCAATGAATGAACTGCTGGATGTTGTACGAAGAAAATCGTGCATCATGGACAAAGCAATAAGGCAATATGGAAACGTATCGCTGAAGGAATATGTAAGGCAATTTAAACCGTATAAAGGCAAGCCGCTGCAGCCTGCCGACGACTTTCTCATGTTTTCCAAAGAATACAATGAAGCTCTGCTGGGGAAAGAGATCGCACTGGAATTGGACAAGGTTCTAAGGTTCCCGCTCCTCAATACTGCGAACCATCACGGCGTGGATTATTTTCCGCCGTCGGTACAGGGCAATCTGCTGTTTTGGCAGGCATTAAAGGAAAACGGAATCAAGACAAAGTATCTTCCCGTATGTTCCTTCGGAATCGTATCTCTCAGCAATTCTTCCTATGCCAGAGGAATCACTTCCTACTCCATTTGTGACAAGCTGTTTCGAGTGCCCATTTTCCCAAAATTAATTGAGAATAAAATGGTACGTTATGTACCCGCCTTCACGGAAGAACAGATTAAACGCACGATTTCCAGATTGAATTCGGAATTTCGGGATGTTGTTGCAAGCGCAGACATGAAGCAGGCCCTCGAAAAATATTATTTGGATAAAAATGTTCTGGAACAGGAATTTTATGCAAACCAAGCCGTATTAATCAATCGAATGTTGAGCGAAGACATGTATCCGGAGAGCGATATCCCTCAGATCATATATATGGAAATGGAACCGATCATCAACCGGCTGCTGCTGAAGGATCTGAAGAACGAGAATTCCATGATCTACCGGATCCTTTACGATAATCGGATCCTCAGCGAGATCAACAATACCATGTTTTTCTGGGGAACGGATTCATTCGGCCGTCGGTATATTTTAGATTTTTGTGCAGACGGAATCATGAGAGGCGTCACGCTTGCCGGAGATCATGTTGAATTGCCGGCTTCGGCAAAAGACATTGCGGATTTAATTGGGCAGGAAAAGATTGTACCATCCGGGTATACCATGGCTATCCTATTGAGTTTTGCCAGGGGTTACACCTGGTTGGGAGGGTATTTTCA